>DAOVNC010000144.1 GCA_030630445.1 Kiritimatiellales bacterium
CCCCAGGCAATAACCGGATGCTGGCCGGTGCCGGAGGTCTTGATCCAGGCACTCACCGTCCGTTCATCCGTGCCGAGGATGCCTTTGTAGCCGTCGATCGAGAGATGGTCGTTGCTGCCATCGAATACGACGGCGTTGCCGAATTTTCCGCCGACCCACTGGGCCGGATCGCTATCGAAACCAATTAAATATGCCCGCTTGGCCCCACCGGCCTCGGTGGCAACGGTACCGGAACTTTCATCGAACGGATACCAATAGTCGGAGCCGGCGGCGGCGACATCGACCGTGACGGTGGCGCTATCGCTGTCCTGTCCGTCGCTGATGGCATAGACAATGGTGTCGGTTCCAAAAAACCCTTGGTTCGGGGTGTAGCGGATCTGGTTGGATTCGATAACGGCCATGCCAGCAAGCGGGCTGCCGGAGTCGGTGATGGTGAGCGGGCTGGGGGTGCCGTCGTCGATGTCGTTGGCCAACACGTCTATGAGGATGGAGGCACCGGATCCGGTGATGCTGCCGGTGGTGGATGCGGAATCGTCGCCAGCAACCGGCGGACTGGGCGGGAGGGTGCCCGCACGGAAAAAGGCCGAGTCGGGAATGGTCTGCAGGGCGATGCCGGGGCCGGAATACTGCAGGTTGATGTCGTGGTTGCCGGTGGCGTGCTTGTAGAGTACGCGGATCGGGTGCATCCCGGCTTTCAGGCGCATCGTGCCGCTCTTGGCCGCGCCGGTGTGGTGGAAGTCGTCGTCGACGATATGGGCATCGTGAATCCAGAGCATGCCGCCGGAGGCGTTGCTACCGACGGAGGAGTCGGTGGTCATGCGGAACGTGTAGGTGCCGGTGGTGGGTACGCTGATATAGCCGGTAAACTCCAGCGCAATATTGTCGTCCTGGGTGCGCTTGCCCAGATCGAACCCCGTGCATTCGCCACTGGCGGCCGGAGCGAGGTAGTCGGTTTCCGGAACCCACCTCCACGTGCCGGTGAAGGCTTTGTAGTTGAGGCCGTTGCCCACGGAAACGGAGACTCCGGGGGCGAATTCCCCGCTCATGTAGCCGCGGGTGTAGTCGCCATCGATGCGAACCTGCAACACCTTGTCTTTCATCCTCTGCTGCAGCGCAGTGCGGGAGGCCGCGAGGTTGGTGGTTTCGCCGGGATCGGCATCGATGTCGTAGATGAGGAAGTCCTTGGCGTGGCTGGTCGTGTTGTAGCGCACCCCTTTGTAGCGTTTGCCATCGGTGTCGTCGAGGAAGATGGACTGCATTTCGCCCCGGTAGCTGCCGCCGTGGACGGGGAAGTCCGTGTAGGTGGGTGTGGAGCTGCCGACCTGGTATTCAAAATAGAGGTAGCCTTTGTCCTGCTGGGTTCCGGTGCCGGTCAGCTCGGGCAGCAGGGAGACCCCGCTGCTCCATGCGGGCGGGGTTTTCCCGGCGGCATCGACGATGGTGGGCATCCAGTCCCAGAAGGCGGACGGACGGGTGGAATTGGCTGCGGGGGTGGCGGCATTGTTGTCGCCGATATGGGTGGGCCACCAAGCGAAGGTGGGCATGCGGATTCCGCCCTCCCAGTGATCGCGCTTGATGCCTTCGAAGACACCGAAGGAGTCGAAGTTGCGTGGATCGTGGGCAATGGTTCCTCCCGTTCCAGACTCGTTGTGGGTGCCATTGTCCGAGGTGAAGATGACCAGCGTGTTGTCGTCGATTCCAAGGTCGCGCAGGGTTTGCAGGATGTCGGCGACGCCGTTATCGATACGGCGCACCATGGTGGCGTGGCGCGCGGCAGCATTGCCTAGCGATGCGTAGTCGGGGTGGATCCACGAATCGTTGGTCCCCGAGTTCGTATTCAGCGGCCAGGCAAGGCCGCCGCTGGTGCCGGAGCCGGCCGGGTAGGCCTGCGTCGGCACCTGAAGCTTGGCGTGCGGGGCCTCGTAGGGAAGATAGATGAAAAAGGGGGTGCCGGGATGGTTGGCGTTGCGATCCTGGATGATGTCCTTGACGCGGGCGGTCCAGAGGTCGGTGGTGTAGGCGTGGTCGAGACCCGTGGTGACGGGGCTTGTCTGCTCGATGACCGTGCCGCCATTGAGCGGGTAGTGCTCGTGGCCGTGGCCGTGTCTGATATACCCGTAGAAATAGTCGAAGCCGCGGTTGTTCGGGCGACCGTCACTGGTGGGGGAAGTTCCTCCGATCCCCCATTTTCCCACGCACGCCGTGTAGTACCCGGCTTCTTTCATCACGGTGCCGATGGTGTGGTTGTCGGCAATGATCTTGTCGAACGAGTTGTTGCGGACATTGGCGTGGCCCTGATCTAGGCCTTGGATCAGCGAACCGCGGGCGGGGGCGCAGACGGGCGCGCTGGTATAGTGGCGGGTCAACGCGATGCCCTCCGCCGCCATGCGATCGATGCCGGGGGTATGGATGAAGGGTTCCTCGGTGCCGTTGATGATGCCGTCCCCGGCCGTGCCGTCACCCGCCCCGTTGTCGCGCGTGTGCTGGAACAGGTTGTAGATGTCCCCGTAGCCAAGGTCGTCGCACATGATGAGGATGACGTTGGGTTCCGCCAAAGCCGAGAGGTTTGCCGCCAGTGCTGCGACCGTGAGAGCTGCAATGGTTAATAATTGTTTTTTCATGATGCCGCACCCCTGTGCCCGCCTGCCGGTTCAATAAAACTTCGTTATGGCTTAACAAAAAGACCGGAAAAACAAACCCGGTCTTTTCGGGGCAGGTTGCCCTGCCCTATCCGTTGGATGGACTACATCATCAGCCTGCGGCGAATGAAGAGGATTCCTCCGCCAAACGCTGCAATTATGCCGAGGGTGGCTGGTTCCGGAATCGATGCCAAAGATGCGATTTCGGTGGCATTCAACGCGTGGTCATAAAGCCGCACGTCGTCAAGGAGCCCCTTGAAGTCGCGGCCGACGTCCTGGAAGCCGTCCCCCATGCGAAGTGGGCCTGCTGCCGTATTGATGACTTGGGTGCCTGAGCCGAATGTACCCACCAATAATCCATCGAAGTAGTACGAGGTTTGGCCGATGGCAGCACCGTTATTAGGGACAACGATCGCAAGGTGATGCCAAGTGCCATCCGCAACGGTGGTGCCGGTGGTATACCCAGTGCCCTGAAGCTCAAGACGGAGATTGTCGCCATTAAGGCGAACGTCAAAGCGAGCGTAGTTGGCCGATCCGGAACCCAGCGAGATCATGGTGGCACTGATATCCCCTTTGTCTCCAGCAGTCGCCTTGACGAAAAAGGCGACTGTGCGGGTTTGATCGGTGCTCCAGTCAAAGCTGTTTCCTGAAACAGCCCCGTCATCGCCTGCCGTATCAGGGCTGGGAGTGCCTGCGAGGGCGAGGGCACCGCCACCGGCCACAAAGTCGGTGTTGTTGATGCTTGCCGCCACGCCATTGATGGCGTCCGTACCTACAGTGGCGGAGTAGTCCGTATCAAACGTGTAGTGGGCCACAAGCGTGGCTTGGCATGTTACCGCCGCTGCGACCGTGAGGGCCGCAAGTACTGCTAGTTGTTGCTTCTTCATGATGCTGTTCTCCTTTGTTTTTCCCTTGGCAGCACCCCCATGGCGCTGCCCAAAAACTTGATTTGGATTTTATTCCATTATTCCGAGATGACCTGGTAGAAGGTTTGGTCCGGGCCGATGGTGTTGGTGATGGTGATTATGCCGCCGGCTCCCGGAACATTGGACGTAAACGACTGCCAGTCACCAATGATGAGATCGGAGTTGGTTTCCACGCCGTAGGCCTTTCCGTTTTGACCAGTCCACGAAAGCACCACCCCGGTGCCGCCGGAGACGGGGCCGGAGATCACGAGATCCTCAACGGGAACGGGCGCACCACCCATATTGGCCAGATCAGCGATTTCAGCGGCATCCAATTCCCTGTCATAAAGCCGCACGTCGTCAAGGAGCCCCTTGAAGTCGCGGCCAGTGTCTTGGAAGCCGTCCCCCATGCGCAACGGACCGTCTGCCGTTAAGATGGCGCCGGTTCCAACAAAATTACCCACGTAGGCTCCATCAAGGTAGTATTGGGTGTCGGCCAGCGTTGCAACCGCCGGAACAACCAAGGCAACGTGGTGCCAGGCACCATCCGCAATAGTGGCGTCGGTGTTGGCGCCGTAACCCTGTAGTTCAAGGCGAAGGTCGTCACCGTCGGTTCCCACGAAGCGGACATCGAATCGGGTTCCGTTAGCCACTTTGGCGCCAAGGGAAATCATGGTGGCTCCGTTATCGCCTCTGTCTCCAGCAGCCGCCTTGACGAAGAAGGCGATTGTGCGGGTGTCGGAGCCCCATGTGAACGTGTCTCCCCCAACGGCTCCGTCATTGCCCTCAGTGTCGGGACTGGGAGTTCCGGACAGGGCAAGGGCGCCACCGCCCACCCTGGCTTCGTTGGTGATGGATGCGGCACTCCCCAGAGTGGCATCGGCACCTACGGTGGCCGTGCCGTCCACATCGAAGGTGTAGTGGGCAATGAGCCCGTCGCCGGGATCCCCGATAACGATTCCCACCGATGTATTGGTGCTTCCATTGGGGTTGCTTGCGGTGAGCGTGTAGGTGATGTCGGCATTGATGACCACCTGAGTGGAGGTCAGTCCCGTAACATCGCCGATGCCTTGGTCGATACTGATGCCCGTCTCGTTGCCGACGGACCAGGAAAGCGTAACCGTCTGGCCGGTGCTAACGACCGTTTCGCTGGCGGTAAAGGAATTGATGACCGGAAGCGTGGTGATCAGGGTGACCTGCTGCGCCGATTCGTTGGTGCTCCCGTTGGCGTTGCTCGCGGTAAGCGTGTAGGTGGTGGCGGCGTTGACGACCACCTGGGTGGAGGTCAGTCCCGTAACATCGCCGACGCCTTGGTCGATGCTGAGGGTGTCCGCACCCATGGACAGCCAGGAAAGCATGACCGTTTCGCCGGAAAGAACGTTCGTGCTGTCGACAGCGAAGTCCAGAATCTCCGGCAATGCCCCCGGAATGTCCTCAATAATCTGGAACCCCCCGACGGAACCACGGAGAACATCATCCCTAGGTAGGCCGGAGACCGTCAAATTGCTCGAGAGACCTGAAACAATAATGATGTTGCTTGTGTCCCAATTGGGGTTTTCATAACGGTGTTTTGTGCCTGCGGCTGAATATTCGGTTCCGTTGATCGTGAAGGGTTGATAGCTATCGCCATTGACATTCGAACAGAGGTATAGAACCGCACTATAGGTTGCATAGGGGATTCCGGTAACGGTCCAACCGGCCCCCGGCGCATTGTCATCAAGATAGCCGCGGGCCAGCTGGGCATCCCCGATTCCGGCCTCGGCATCGGCATCGGCCGCAGCGTCGCCCCAGAAGCTATCCGCCGACCAGTCTATGGAAGCCGCCGTGATGGTGCCGTCGGAATCAACAAGGGATCCCAGGGTTCCGCTCACGCCATTGGTGGTATTGTTCCAGTTGTCTCTTGGGAAGAGACCTGCCTCCGTGGATGGTTCGATCTGCTGCTTCAGATCCCCATTCGTGAAGTTGACGCCGATGGTAGCGGCCTGGACTGTTGCCGCGGCCGCGAAAGCCGCAATCGCTAATAGTTGCCTTTTCATTATGATGCCTTCCTTTTCTTTTTATTTACTGAGTTGGGATATGTATACCGGAGTTCAAACCTCAAGATCTACTAGTCAAATGAATAGGTCGCAGCCAAATGCGAAGAGAGAAGGTCAAGGCGGGGCTCCCGGATATTGGAAGACGAGATCCGCAGCCTCGCCAGCGCTGCGACCGCGAGAGTTGCAATAGTTGAGGAACTTGCGAAACCTCTGGTTTTGCCGTTCCGGTTAATAGTTGTCAGTTATTGGTTATCGGGAACAACCTGTTTACTGAGAATGTGTTACACTAATAACCCATAACAATTAACTGATAACTGCCGCGCAAACCCGGAGGTTTTGCAAGCGGCTCAGTTAACAACTATTTTTCATGATGATGTACCCTTGTGCTTGCCTGCCGGATCCAACTGAAACTTCGTTATGGCTTGAACGAAAAGACCGGAGCAAGTCCGGCCTTTTCGGAACAGGTTGCCCTGCCCTATCCTTCGATATGGATCAGAGCATCAGCCTGCGACGGATGAACAGGATTCCTCCACCAAATACAGCCAGCGTTCCGAAGGTGGCCGGTTCAGGAATCGTGGTGATCTTGAACCCGGCGAGGCCAGCGCGGCTTCCGCCACCCAAGTTCCTGTCGGTGTGGAAGGTCACGATGTCGGCCGTAAATGTTCCAGTTGCGCTCTGCTTCAGGCGGGATCCTCCGCCTCCGGTTCCTGTGGGATAGGCGCCATCGCCAGCCGCCAGTTCCGCGGCAAGAGATTCGAGCTGGGTTCCGCCGGTTCCGGTCCCGGCATAGATGTTCAACTCCGCAAACGTATTGTTTGCCACATCTGCGCAACGGTAGAAGTCAACTTTATAGCCCGTGGCACCCGGCACAGTGGCCAACCATGCAGACAGGCCGGAAACGGTAACCGTGGGGCCCGCGCCGCCGTCGTCCAGATAAACCCGGTACAAGCCCTGGTCCGGGTTGGTTTCAGATCCCGCGGAATACATGCCGGATGAAGACCATGCCACGCTGACCATCGTGGCGTTTATCGGGGTGGTGACTGCCCAAGTATCGGTGCTGTTAACTACCTTTTGGCCTCCTGGCGAACCGGCGTCCACCGAGTCCGTCCATTGGTCAAAACCGTCTACGAGACCATCCCCTTGAATAGTCGGGTTTGGCCAATTGGAGGTAAAGTTCCAGCCGATAACGCTGGCGGATGCTGTATAGGCCAACAGCAGTGTGAGTGTGCAAACACTCAGTATGAGTTTTCTTTTTTTCATTTTGTTGCTCTCCTTTTCTTCTTTCTATCCTCGCAACCGCGGCTCCACCACGGTGCCACTCATCAAATTGCGGGGGTATTCCATTCCCCTGCCCGGAGGCGGGGGAAAGTTTTCATTCTAACGATCCTTATTCCGAGATGACCCGGTAGAAGGTTTGGTCCGAATCGATGGTGTTGGTGATGGTGATGGTTGCTCCCGCTCCCATGACGCCGGTTGTATACGACTGCCAATCCCCAATGATAAGGTTGGAGTTGGTTTCCACGCCGTAGGGCTTTCCGTCTTCGCCGGTCCACGAGAGTTCCATTCCACCGGCAACGGGACCTGCAATCACGAGATCCTCAACGGGGTCGGCGGGGGTGGTGTCGACGAACGCGGTGATCTTGAACCCGGCGAGGCCGGCGCGGTTTCCGCCACCCAAACTGTGATCGGTGTGGAAGGTCACGGTGGCTGCAGAGAACGAGCTTGTCGCGCTCTGCTTCAGGCGTGATCCGCCAGCTCCGGTTCCTGTGGGATAGGCTCCATCGCCAGCCGCCAGTTCCGCAGGAAGCGACTCCAGCAGGGTGCCGGCTGTATTGGTTCCTTCATAGATGTTCAGCTCCGCGAAGGTATTGTCGCTGCTATCCGTACAACGGTAGAAGTCGACCGTGTAGGCATTATTGGAGCCTTGGGCGTCCAGCCAGTCGTCGAGACCGGAAACGGTAACCGTTGGTCCCGAGCCTCCATCGTCCAGATAGACCCGGTACAAGCCTTGATCCGCATTGCCTTCCGCGCCCGCGCTCCACATGCCGGATGAAGACCATGCGACGGTGACCTGCGATGCAGAGACCGGGGTGGTGACCGCCCAGTCATCGGTGCTGTTCGCCACTTTGGTGCCGCCGGGTGAATTTGCCTCATCCACTGAATCCGTCCATAGGTCGGTGCCGTCCGCCGTTTCGCCTTGGATGGTTGTGGCTGGCCAGTCGGAGGTAAAGTTCCAGGCGATGACCGCTTCGGCGACGGGTTCCGCAACCTCGATGTTCAACTGCGCATCCGTTGACCCGTCGACATCGGTTGCCCTGACCGTAAACGTATTCGTGCCCAGATCGCCAGAAGGAGTTCCGGACAACACGCCATTGGTCTCCACGCTCAGCCAGGTGCCGACATCAACCAAGCTGTAGGTGATCGGATCGCCATTCGGGTCGGTCGCTTTGCCGGCCAATGTATCGCTGTAGGGCAAACCGACAAAAGCATCCTTGCCGATGGTTGGGTCATCGGTCCACACCGGAGGTTGGGGGTTTAGGACCGCGATGTTCAGCGTTGCCTCGGTCGATCCATCG
>DAOVNC010000193.1 GCA_030630445.1 Kiritimatiellales bacterium
AGCTCTTCGATGGCGGGCAGCTCGAACGATTCCATCTCGCAGGCGAAGGTGATCGACTTGCCCGTCGCCCCCGCCCGGCCAGTGCGTCCGATGCGGTGGACATAGTCGTCCGGGTTTTCGGGAATGTTGAAGTTTACCACGTGACTGATGCCGTCGACGTGGATACCGCGCCCGGCGACGTCGGTGGCGACGAGCACCTTGACCTTGCCTGCACGGAAGTCCTCCAAAATGCGCATGCGCTTCTTCTGGGCAACCGCGCCAGATAGCATTTCGCATTTGATTCCGTAGCGCTCCAGCTCGTCCGCCAGCCGCTCGGTTTGGTCGCGACGGTTGGCGAAGACGAGGATCCGGTCGGGATTGTCGTTCTTGATAATGTTGTAGAGCAACGGGAACTTTTCCTTGTCGGTCACGATGAAGACCTTTTGGTCGACCGTATCGACGGCGACCTGCTCCGGTTCGATGTCGATGCGCTCGGGATCGATCATCCAAGCTGCGGCGAGGCGCATGACCTCGTCGGAAAGCGTTGCGCTAAAGAGCACGGTCTGGCGCTTTTCCTTCGCGGGCGTCTTGTAGATGATGCGGCGCACGTCGGGGATGAAGCCCATGTCGAGCATGCGGTCGGCTTCGTCGATCACCATGATTTCGGTGAAGCGCAGGTTGACGACACCCTTGCTGGCAAAATCAAGCAAACGGCCCGGCGTGGCAACGACGATATCGACGATGTCGTCGAGTTGGCGCTCCTGCTTGTTGTAGTCCATGCCGCCATAGAGCACGACGGTGCGCAGGCCAGTGAACTGGTTTAGCCCTTCGGAGTCCTGCCCGATCTGCATCGCCAGCTCGCGGGTCGGCGCAATGATCAGCGCGCGGGGCGAGCCTTCACTTTGCTTTTCCAGCGGCTTGTTGAGGCAGTGGTTGATGATCGAGATCAGGAACGCGGCGGTCTTGCCGGTGCCAGTCTGCGCGCGACCCGCCATGTCCTTGCCCTTGAGCGTGCCGGGCAGGATTTCGCCTTGGATCGGCGTGGCATACTGCCAGCCCAGCGCGTGGATGCTACGCATCAGGCGAGGGTGCAGATCCAGATCGTGGAACCGAATTTTGCCTTCCTCCGGCTCCACACTAAACTCGGATGAGTCCCAAGGAGTTTCTTCAGCCCGGGGCTTCGGAGCTTGTTTGGGCAGCGGTTTAAACTGGTTTTCAGGGCGGGGTTCGCGTTCTCTTTCCGGACGCGGCTTACGACTGCTTTTTTCACGTGGCTGGTCGGACTGAGTTTGCTCCGCCTTACGCTTGCGAAGCCTACGTTCATAGGCCACGCGGCGATCTTCCTCTTCAGGACGGAACTCTTTCATCCGCGCCTGTTCCGCTTCAGTCAGAACCAAGGGGGCGTTTTCCGGCTTTGGCTTACGCCGCTGGCCTTGCCCGCCCTGCCCCTGCCGCGACTGCTGCCGGGGCTTTTTCTTTTTCGCGCCGCCGGGAGACCACTCTTCCTGCTGGGGCTTCTTGCGCTGCTTTTTCTTGAACGAGGACGAGGGTTGCTGTTTCGGGGCTTCCTGCTTTTTCGGCTCGTCCTTTTTGCCGAAAACGGAAGCTATTTTTTTAATGATGCTCAATGTTTAGTCCTTTCGCATCCGAAAGGGACTGGAAGAATGGATTGCTGGATGGGTGCATTGCTGCATTTTGAAATGGGTTGTCGCTAAGCCGCCGTGGGCGTTGAAATTTTCCAGTAGTCCAAGAATCCATTCTTCCATCATCAATCGGATGATGTGGTTAGTATTTCCTGCATTCAGTTGCAGGTTCGATTTGCGCTGCGGGCTGGCTCTTCCGCACCTCGCATTTTCTTCACCGGCGGGCGTCTGCCTCGGTAGTTTCCGGTCGAATGCGCGCGAATGTCTCCGAAAAGCGGATCGAAGGCAACTCTTTAGCGCACCTAATTAAAGGGATGAATTTTACCGTGCAGCGAGCCTTCCCTTCGGATTGACGCGAGTTTACGGGACTTGATCGACAAGGACCGTCAAGTAACCTTCGTCCAGCCCGCCCTTACCGTCGGAAACCTGCACCGTCCATGAATTGGCTCCGCGATCCGTAAAACCCGGAGTGCCCGAAAGTGCGCCGTTGAGGGCAACGTTCAGCCATGCCGGCCCACCCGCCTTGGAGAAGGTTAGCGAATCGCCGTCGGGATCGGTTGCCATTCCTGCAATTGAATCGCTATACGGCACCCCGATCTGTCCTGCGGATGTTGCAAAGGTGGCGGAGGAGAAATTGGGTGAATGGCTGGAGGAACCGCTGCTAGCTGTTCCAGCAGCCTTAAACGACCAAATCTGGCCCGTGACGGTTCCCAAAGGCGTAACCGTGTCGATGCGCCAACAGGAGGTGTCGTTGGTGTTGAGCGTTCCCGGGGAATAGATGTTGTTCGCCTGCTGGTTCACGAAGGCCAGATTGGTGGCGGCGGTTCCGAAATGGATGTTGTGCGATACCGCATCCTTTCCCGGCTTCCACATCAGGTCGGCGTCCGTGCGGGCGGCCAGCGAACCATCGCGCGGAATCGGGACGGAAGCCTGTTTGAAGGTGCAGCCGGGGATCCAATAGTTGGTATCGCCGAACTCGTACGCGCCCAGATCGGGTGCGCTGCCGGAATAGGTTTCCGTGATGCCCGGAACCGTTGTTCCGGCATCGATCAGATCCGACCCGAACTTTGGACGGAAATCAAAGTTGAGTGGATCGCGCAGTTCGCCCATCAACGTTTTTCCAAGAATGTTTCCGTGCCAGACGCCGGCGGTATTGGTCGGTTGGAGCGGCCAGTTATCGATTACATCGCCGGCTATGTTGCGAACGATGGAATTTTTGTTTCCGTGGTAGGGATGGTCGCCACGGCGGCCGGCAACGAGGTCGCCGTTCCCGTCGTAGCCGTAGAATTTTTCGCGGGCAATGTTGATGTCGCTCTTGGGGCCGTTGCCAAGGCCGGTAATGTTGTAGATGCGGTGCTTGTCGCCCTTCATGCGGAATCCGCGGTTGTTGTTCATTGCCACCGTGTGATGCACCAGGCAATTGGTATTGGCAGAGTCACCGTCGAAGCGGATGCCGTTGCGGTCGGCCCCGTTGATGGCCCAGTTGTAGCGCACCACCGTGGTCGGTTGGGTGGGTTGCGGAATCTGGAACACGGAAAAGTCGCCCTTGAACATAAAGTTGTAGGCCAGGTTGTTTTCAATCAGCCCATCGGGACCGTTCTTGGTGGCGTTCTGCATGCCGAGCGTATGGAAGGTGCAATTGCGGATGGTTGAGCCGGATCCTTTTTTGTCGGACACCGCACCGTAGAGCGTGCGGCCGAACTGCGCATTATGGAACCAGCAGTTTTCAACCAGATTGGAGCCAAAGGTGCGGATATAGAGGCTGATCCCCTCGGAACCCATGAACTCGCAATCGCGCCAGACCAGATTGGCGGGATCGCGTGCGCCGCCGGTCCGGTTGAACGGGGCGAAACGGGGATCGATCATTCCTCCGGGCACGGTTTTCCCCAAGGTACGCTTTCCATAGCTGGAATAGAGGAAGCGGCAATCCTCGAATACGGTGTCGTAGGTGGAGTTCAGGACGAATGCGCCCCCCAGTAGCACGAGGCCGCGAAACTCAAGGAATTCGCAATGGTCGAGCGTAAGGAGATCGTCATGGATCTTGCCCTCGACAACGCGCCCCTCCGGCCCGCCGCCATCGGCGAACCAGAGATACAGCTCGCCAGTAGCCTTGTCGTAGAACCATTCGCGTGGCGCGTCGAGACAGTCGATGTCGCCTTCGATGTAGTAGCGCGCACCGGAAGGCGGCTGTTTGGTTTTTGTGTCGGCCGCATAGGTTTCGGTGGTGTGCATGAATTGGCTGCTACCTGCGACGTGGTGGGTGATGATTTCCGAAAAGAAATCGTTTCCACTCACCATGCAGCGAAAGCCATTGAGCACCGCCCCCTCGAAACTTCTACCCGGGCTTGCAAGACTGTGCATGGATTCATTGTTGTAGAAATGCCCCCACATGCTCGCATCCGTGAGATGTGCCCAAGTGGAATCTTGATCCCAATAGCTGAACGGCGTGGGATCGTACCCATTTGAATCATCGGGCTCCATCCAGTCTTTCCGAACGTTCGGCCAGCGGGCGGCGGTCATGCATTTTCCATCGACAAACAACTGCCAAATATCCTGCGGAACCGTGGTTTTCCAGACCTTGGGATTCCGGCTCCACCGCGACCAGTTTCCAGCGATTGGAAGCGTCCCGGCAATCACCACCTCCTCGTTGCTATAGTTCTGGAACGTGATCCTGCGTCCCGATGTCCCAACCAGACCTTTGATGGTGATGGCCTCGTGGTATTTCCCTCCGCGAATATAGACCGTGCCACCGGGACCGACCGCACCGGCCGCCTCCTGAATGGAAGCAAACGGATCGTCGAAGGTGCCCGCAGCTCCCACCGTCCCGTTCGTCGCCACATAGTAGTCGGTCGCGACCACCCGTGATACGCAGCAGAGGAACACACCGAACACCAATACATAATTGCGCATTACCTATTCCTCATCCCGCCTGCCTAGACGGTTGCAAACCGGTCGCTTGATCACTTCGCCTTATAAACCCGAATTTCCGCCGCGCTGGCCCACCCTCCATGGCCTGCCGTGGCTTCAAGGCGGATGAATCTAGTCTTAACGGATTTGAATGCAACGGTCTTCTCCGCAGGGTCATTCTCCCATTCACCGAATGCAATCCGGTCAAATACCTTGCCATCGTCGCTGGCATAGAGATTGTAGGCCGTGATGATGCCATTGGGGCCCGTCGGTCGCGGCAGATAGGTTAGCTTATCGAGACGGTAGGCGCTCTCGAATTCCAGCGGGATCGACTGGGGAAGTTTATCACTCAGATCATGCTTCGTGTGCCAAATGCTTTCGGGCACGCCATCAACCACATTCATCGCCCCCCCTCCGCCTTGGGATGATGTCGTCGTGACGGACCGGATCATATAGCCGGGAACCGAGCCATCCGCCGGGGCCGGAGCTGAGGGCGGCAAGCGTTTCGGCTTGGGACCGCCGACCGTGAAATCATCGAGTACAAGAATGCCGCGCCCCTTTTTTTTCTCGATCGCAATGTAGCAGCCATAGTCGTCGCCCGTCGTGAAGGAGGCGCGGAAGGTTCCGCGCTCCGTGGCGGAAAGGGGCCGGGACAACACGTCGACAACGATGTTTTTCGACCGCACAACGATGCTGTAGACTTCGTTGCTATTCGACTTGTATTCGAAGGCCACCGTGTAGCGCGTATTGGGATCCAACCGGAGCGTTGCGGGCACGGTGCGGATCACTTCCCCAACAATGCCTTCGTCGAAAATCTTAAGCGACCAGCGGCCATTGAGCGTGTCATCGGTGAATCCTTCATGGAGTTCCGACAGGTGTACCCTGCCGGAGCCATACGCCGCATACACGAAAGGCCCCCAGCCTTGGTCGCAGGTTTCAAAGTCGTCGAAGAGCAGGTGCTTGCCCTGGGGCGGATGGATGGCCTCCGTGACTCGCACATCATCAAAATATACAAGCGAATCCGGCGTTCCGCCCGTAGCCAGCAGCTCGATGGTTGCCGTCTCCTCGGTTGGGGTAAAGTAGAGCTTGATTCGCTGGAAATACGTGCCCCGGTATTTATGATTTTCATCGGTACAAAGAACATCGGTATCGGAAATCGCGGTTTCGGCTTTGGAGCCGTCGGGACCGGTAATGCGCAGTCCCGCAACCCTGCCGCCATGCGAACGAACCCAGACGGATGCCGCGTAGCTTTTCCCGGGAACGAGACCGGTCATTTCCTGGGAAAGCCGCGCGTCCGCTCCGTTGTTGCCTCTCACCTTGAGCACGGTATTCCCGAACGCGTCGTTCTCTGCAACAATATGGCTATCGCTGGAATGGGTTGAGGATTTCGACCAGTATTCAAATCCATGGCTGTCGAAGCCCATATCCTTGACCGGACTACCGGCCGACCACTCGACCTTCCGGTTCGGTACGGCCTTTTTGTAGACGACATACGGCGTTTTTTCTTCGGCGATAATCGTAACCTTGCCGCCCACAACCTTGAGATCAGCGACCGGAACCCTGCCGATATCCGTAAGCTGGTATAGCTTCACCGTCGCGAGACCCTTCCAGCTCACCGGAAGCTGCCATGTGGTTGTGCCGCCCTCATCGTTCCAGTGGTATATCTTGGTCTCTTTGATCGGATCCCATGGGATGAACATATTGTTGCCCTGCGCAATCCGCCGACCGTCCTTATAGAGGTTGAACACGCCGTCTTCATTCTTGGAGGTGATATCGGCGCCCGCAAAATCGACCTGCGAATCCGTCCACGTCTTGATCGGGAAATTCATCATGTAGCGATTCGGCAAAACGTTGGTGTAGAACTCCCTCAAGGTCTCGTGAATATCCTTCGTATTCTTCCAGCCAGAGTGGCCTGTCGTATTGCGCGAGGAACCGCCCTTGAGGAGCAAGTCGTTGCTCCAGACATCCCGCTCCTGGTTGTAGATATACCGCGCAATGCGGCTGGGACCCCACGACTGGTGCGTCCAGATGGCGGCATTGTCCAGATTCTGGGCGAACTCGGTCCAGATATACAGATCGAGCTCGTGCAGTTTGGTGGAAAGTTTCCAGGCCTCCCACTCCTTGCCGCCGTAGGTATCCACATAGGTGAATGCCAGACCGGGAACCTCGCGCTTCATCTCCTCGAGCCGCGCGTAGAGGTTGCCGGAGATGGTATCCGCGAATCGGTCGATGTGGTAGGATTGGTCTAGCCATGCCCACGCTTTATGCCGGGGCTGCGAGAGCAACTCTTCCGAGAAATAGCGAGCCTCCGGATAAGCCTCGGTATGGTTGATGTGGAATCCGATATCCGTAT
>DAOVNC010000047.1 GCA_030630445.1 Kiritimatiellales bacterium
ATGAAAGGTTGCGGTTCAAGGGGCGGGTCATTGCCGCCACCTACAAGTCCATCGACGCACTGCGGCGCGAGGGAAACTTTCGCGACGATTTCTACTACCGCCTCTGCTCGGATCTCATCACCGTTCCGCCGCTGCGCCAGCGCATCCGCGAAACCCCGCGCGAGCTGGGCATGCTGGCGGGCCATCTTGCGCAGCGCATTTGCGGATCAGGCGACTCGCTTCCAATTCTTGGCAAGCTGAAACAGGATGTTGGAAAAAACTATGCTTGGCCGGGCAACGTCCGCGAACTGGAGCAGGCGATCCGCCGCATCATGCTGACCGGAACCTACGACGGCGATGCTATCGCCGAACCATCGGAGAAAGTCGCGCTCAGCCAGGCGGTGGAATCCGGCAACCTCACGGCCAAGGAACTGGTCGAGAAATATTGCCGCGATCTCTACGAGACCTACGGAAACTATGGCGAAGTCGCCCGCCGCACCGGCCTCGACTGGCGCACAGTGAAGAAGAACGTGATGGGAAGTGAAACGTGACGATTGAGGCGTGATTGCGAGCGTCAGGAAAACGCTTTTTTCTATATCAGTAATGATATAAAAAGGGTTGATTTTGGCATTTTAGAGCCTGAAATATATCATTAACGATATATTGTAAATGTGTGGGTTTCGATTGTTTTTCGTGGGGTGTGGAGGCTTGGGCTACCGTAGCGAATGCAGATAATCCAGCACCTCGGGCGCGTTGCCCTTGAAGACAATGTGGGCGCTTTTGTTCTGAAGCTGGTAGTCGTACATCGGGTCGTAGTAGTCGCGCAATAGGAGCTCGATCCATTCCTTGTGCCGCTCCGGATCGCCGCTTTCGTGAGCGGCGTGGAGGAGCTGCCTGATCTGCTGGTGGCGCAGGCCGCCGAGCCGCTTGCGGATGCGGTCGAGGCAGTTGTCCATGTAGGCGAGCCACTCGCCGATTCCGTTTTCACTGCCGTAGGCTCCGATGTAGTCGCTTTGTGCGCTGGTGATGTATTCGTCGAAGGTGATCTGCACCCGTTCTTCCATGGGGCGTTCGAGGATGACCAGATTGGCTTGCCTGTAGTGTTCGACGAGTAGTTTGGGCAGGTAGCGATCTCCAATGTTACGACCTTCGTCTTCAAGAATAATATGCCGGTGTCCCGCGTCGGCGTGTTTGATTAGCGCCCATGCTAAGCGGTTTTCAAAGTCGATGGGGTTGGGCTGCGGTGTCGTGAAGCGCCCGAAGCTTGATCCTCGGTGATTGGCGATGGTTTCGAGGTCGACTGCATTTTTCAACTGTTGGAGCAGGATCGTTTTTCCGGTTCCGGTCCGCCCTCCGAGAATGATGGGAATTGCGGGTTGGTTGTCCGGGTCGAATTGGTCTATTAGATAGTTCCGGAAGGCTTTATAGCCGCCTTCCAATCGCGGAATAACCGCACCCGTTTCTTCAGCGATCCACTGCTGGCTAACTTGGGATCGCATCCCGCCCCGGAAACAGTAGAGCAGGGTGTCGGGGCGGCGTTTAAGTTGTTCCACCCATGCATCGATCCGCTCCTTCTTCACTTTTCCGCTGACGAGTTCGTGCCCCAGCTTTACGGCTTCGGCGTTTCCTTTTTCCTTGTAGCAAATGCCGACGAGGTGCCGCTCTTCGTTATTCATTAGCGGAAGGTTGACGACATTCGGGAACGCGCCGCCCTCAAATTCGACCGGGGCGCGCACATCGATGAGCGGGACGTCGTCGAGTACGATTTGTCGGAAGTCGCTGGTGGTGGGTAGGGTCATTAATCTTCGATTTCAATTAGTTTTTCGCCGCGCGGGCGGGTCTGGCCAATCGGTTCCAGTTCAAGGCCCGCCTTGGCAGTCAGAGCCAGAAAATCGGCGATGGCAGGTTTTTGCACAATGGCAAGTAGTCCGCCCGACGTTTGAGGATCGCAGAGAAGGATTTTTTGCTCATCGGTCATTTCGCCGAGGGTGTGGCCATAGCTGCTGAAATTGGTTCGGTTCCCGCCGGGGATGCAACCGAGGTCGATATATCTGCCGACGTTTGGAAGTTTTGGTACGCGGTCGTAGTGGATGGTGGCGGAGATTTCGCTGCCTTCGCAGATTTCCCCGAGATGGCCGAGCAGTCCAAAGCCGGTTACATCGGTGAGCGCCACCACGCCTTCGAATTGGGCGATTTCGGCACCGAGCTTGTTGAGCGTGCACATGGCTTCAATGGATGCGTCGATGTGGCCGGGTTCGATGACATCCATTTTCTGCGCGGTGGAAAGGATGCCGATGCCGAGTGGTTTGGTGAGGAATATTTCGCAGTCCGGTTCGGCGGTATTGTTTTTCTTGAGATGCTTGTTGTCGACCAGCCCCGTCACGGCCAGTCCGAAGATCGGTTCGGGCGAATCGATGGAGTGTCCGCCCGCCAGAGGAATCCCAGCGTCGTCGCACGCCGCGCGGCCTCCGTCGATCACCTGCCGCGCCACCTCTTCGGAAAGCTTTTTGATGGGCCAGCCAAAAATGGAGATGGCCATCAGCGGCTTGCCACCCATGGCATAGATGTCGCTAAGCGCATTGGTGGCGGCAATCCGCCCGAAGGTGAAAGGGTCGTCGACGATCGGCATGAAAAAGTCGGTCGTGCTCAGCACCGAAGTCCCGTTGCCGAGATCGTAGGCCGCCGCGTCGTCCTTGCTACTATTCCCCACCAGCAGGTTGGGGTGGGGCAGGGTTTCGCGCGAGGTTTTAAGAATCGACTCCAGCACCGCCGGCGAAATCTTGCATCCGCATCCGGCGCCGTGGCTGTATTGGGTTAGTTTGACGCTTTCCATTGGATTCCAGCTCCTTTATCGAAAAAGAAAAAAGAACCTACCTGAAAATGGAAGGCTTGTCCATTTACTCAAATGCGGTTTTAAATTCCGCAAAGCTGGCTTTGAGTTCGTCTAGTTCCTGACGGAGAGCGGCGACCTCTCCTTCCAATGCAAGGATCTGGTCGTTGCCGCCCGTTGCGACCTCTGGCAGGAGTTCCGGTTCGGAGGGGGTTTCTGGCTCGCCGGACAGAAGGTGCGCCCAGCGCCGCTCGCGCCGGCCGGGTTCGCGCGGGAGATGGACAACGAACGGGTTGTCCTCGCGCATTTCCAATCCTTGGAGGATTTCCTCCACTTCGTGCCAGTCGGCTAGTGGATGAAGGCGGGAAGCGTGCGCGCGCAGATCGCCGGAGGTCTGCGCACCGCGCAAAAACAGTTCGCACAGGATGGCCGTCTTTGCTGGAGAAAAATTCCATTTGGCGCGGAAGTTGTGCTTGTACTTTGGCACGCGGCTGGAGCTGGAGGTGACCTCGATGGCCAGTTGGTACGTCATGCGAAGTTCGTCGAGCGTGCGCATTACCGTATTCTCGTCCAGCGCCATCACGGGTAGGCGGTTCGACTTTTGGTTGCAGGCGTTTACCAGTGCATTAAGCGTTAGTGGATAATGATCCGGAGTCGCGATCTCCTTTTCAATCAGGCATCCCAGCACACGCACTTCGATCGGGGTTAGTTCAATATCCATCGCATAGCTCCACGGTCAAAAAGGCATATTAGCGCAGATGCTTCTTGATTGTGAAGCTTCGGTATTGAACAAAGTTGCTCGCCATTTTTGGCTAAACATTGGAAGGTTCCCGGCGATATGAATATGATTCTTTTGCAACCCGATGATTTTGGCGAGGGCGGATTGGCTGTGCTTTCCGACGGGCGGGCGCGGCATATCCGCAAGGTGTTGAAGGCAGAGCCGGGCAAGGTGCTTCGCATTGGTTTGCTCAATGGCTCGCTGGGGAAAGGGACGGTTTTATCGGTCGATAAATATCAGGTTTGCCTCCAGTGCGCATTGGATGCGGAGAGTCCGCCGATGCCCAGGGTCGACCTGCTGTTGGCGATGCCGCGACCGAAGGTGATGAAGCGGTTGTGGGCGCAGTTGGCCGCGCTTGGGGTGGGGCGGATCGTGCTGGTGAATGCCGGCAAGGTGGAGCGCTACTATTTCGACAGCCATGTGCTCGAACCCGGTTTCTACAATAATCTCTTGATTGAAGGGCTTCAGCAGGCGCGTTGCACGCATCTTCCAGAGGTGCTGGTGCGTCAGCGTTTTAAACCTTTCGTTGAAGATGAATTGGATGGTTTGTTTGGAAATCAACTGAAGTTGTTGGCGGATCCTTCGAGCGAGAAACGGGCGGCAGACCATGTACAATTAGCGGATCCTTCGGAACGGGTGTTGCTGGCGGTCGGTCCGGAGGGGGGATGGACTCCGTATGAGTTGGATATGTTGCAGGAGCACGGATTTAAACTTTTCGGCATGGGCAAGCGCATCCTGCGCACGGATACGGCATGCATCGGATTGCTCTCTATGCTTGCAGAAGTTTTGAACCACAGATAAACACAGATGCACATGGATGTACTTGAAGGGGTTTTATGAAGAATTTGATTAAGTGGGTTGCAGTGGGTTTTGGGACGGGATGGAGTCCGATTATGCCGGGAACAGTGGGCACGCTGGTGGGGCTTCCGTTGGCGTGGGGACTGATGTTTCTGTATGGTCAACCTCTGCTTCAGGCATTGATTTGCATTGTGCTGGCCCTGATTGCTATTCCCATCTGCGGAGTGGCGGAAAAGATGATCGGAGGGAAGGATCCGGGCTGTATTGTGGCGGACGAATATTTGACGTTGCCCATTACGGTCATCGGTCTAACCTCGCCATGGGCGTTGCTAAGCGGATTTGTGCTCCACCGTATTTTCGATATCACCAAGCCTCCGCCAATCAAGCAACTTCAGGATATCCATGGTGGATTTGGTATTGTGGTCGATGACTTTCTTGCCGCGCTGATTGCGCTGGGTCTGAACCATCTGCTGTTTATGTTTTTGTAGAGGATCGTTCTATTCCACTGCGCCCATGCGGGCGAATGGCCAGTAGATCGTACGTACTTTCCCAATAATACTTTCGCGCGAGATGGCTCCGAAATGTCGGCTGTCGAGGCTTCTGCCGGGCGCGGTGTTGTCGCCCAAAACGGCTCATCGTAGATTTGTATGGCGATTCATGTGCCAAAGGCACAATACACTTTAGCATGGGGCACCGCCCCATGTGTTCCAGATGCCCATCCATATTTGCCCTGTAGGGGCAACACAAACCGAAATATTGTGTTGCCCCTACAGGGCAATGTGGTTCTTCTGCCAGAGTCCTTGGGCGTTGCCCAAGGCTAAAATGTGTTGCGCCTTCAGCGCATTTAGTCAGATCTTAAAAGCCTCTCTCCGGCAACTCTCATCCGATCTCACCATAAAAATCTACGAAGAACCCCCAAAAACAAAGGATTCATTCTCCCCCAGCGTGATTGTATTGGTGGGATGGGCGAGCTGCCCCCCGTTGCCATATTCGAATTTGCTCAAAACGGCGGGTTCGGAAAGTGGTTTGTCATTGATCAGGATGTGCGGCGAGATTGAGCGATGCCATACTGACCCATCGGGGATACGTTGATTTCCGAGTCATAGTTCCACCCAGTCGGTCGGATCGACTTTATAGTAGTATTGCAGTTCCTCGAATAGCTCAGGATGTTTGCTTTTCAACTGGCGCGGCTTTTCAAAGAAGGTTTCGGTAGCAACGGCGAAGAATTCGGCGGGGTTGGTGGCGCCGTAGCGATCCATCGTGCTTTTTTTGCCGCGTCGTGTTTTGTCGACCAAAACGTTGTATTCATCGCCAAAGACGTGCGCCCATGCGGAATAGGCAGATCGTTCCTCAAGAATTGGCGCACCGTCGGCGGCACCATCCTCCTGATCGAGCTGGTGGGCAAATTCGTGGAAAGTGACGTTGTGGCCGTCTTCGAAATTGCGCGCACCACCCTTTACGCTATTCCACGAAAGCACGACCACCCCGCAATCCCATGATTCTCCGAGCCGCGCACTTTCCCCGTTGTCGCCACCAAACATTCCCTTGCGCCCGCTCTGGTAGGTGTGGGGATAGACGAGGACGGTTTTGAGCTTGGGATACACTCGGGTTTCGCGGCCTAGTAGTAGCATGCAGGCCTGTGCCGCGATGGTTGCCGTGATCTCTTCAGTCAGTTCAAGTCCGCCGCAACCCTCGAACTGTTTTTCCGAGAGGAATATCTGCATATAGCCAAACAGCTGTTTCTTGTGCTCCTCGGACATTTTTCCAATCATCGGAAGGGTCTTTTCCAGGATCGGAAGCCATGTTGGCGGAGGTGGGGTGGCGAGCAGCTTTTGATGGCGCAGTCGCCGGGAGCGGTGTTTGGCCATAATTAAAATTCCGGCTGTACCTGCAAGCAATAGAAAGATGGTAATGATATGCATTTCGCGGTCCAGTCATGAAATAGTGGCTTAAGGCAATACCTGCTTTGGCGGACTACTTGGATGTTGAGGGGAATCGGCTCAGCAGTTTTTCCGTAGCGATTCGGATGAGCTCTTGTTGCTGTTCTTCTGGTTGGGACCGGTCGATCTTTGTCTGTAGGTTTCCTCGCCAGATGCGCTTCCCTGTTTTTGCATCGTAGGCCAGTACGGTCAGAGTACCGATTTCGACAGCGTAGACATTGAGATCTGGTTCGCGCTCTTCATAGCTCCAGTTTTTGTTGTTGCGGTTGTAGACAAATCCTCCGGAAAAATCGCGTTCATCTTGGTGGGCGGGATCTGTGTATTCGAGTTCCTCTCTGAGTTTCACGTAGTAGGCAATTTGCATGTCGGCCTTGGGAGCGTCCGACACCTGTTGCATGCCTAGCTTTGCCAGCTCGGAGTTTAGAGCCTTTCGGATATCCTCATTGATGTAGGTATCCTCTTCGTCAAGGATATCCGTTGGACCATTGATCCATTGGTAGGTTTGGATCGTGCCGAAATGGTAGCTTTTATCGTGTTCGGAAGTCACCTTCATGGTGCTGCAACCTGTAGCAAGGGAGGTTAGAACAAGTAGTGCAAAAGCCGATTTGATATTCATGGGTTCTCCTTATTGGAAATCACTATAGGTTCTGCTTACATGGCTGTCTATGGGTAAAACGGATCTGATTATCATTGGCGGTGGCGCGGCGGGCCTAATGGCAGGGTGCGCGGCGGGGGAACTGGGGTTGAAGGCGTTGGTTGTCGAACGCAAGCATAAGCCGGGGCGCAAACTGCTTCTGTGCGGCAATGCCCGTTGCAATCTGACCACCAATATTTCCGAAAACCGGATGCTGCAAATGTTTGTCGATCCGGTGGGTAGATTCCTTGAACCCGCCATCCGCGGGTTTACCCCGTCGATGCTGCAGCGCTGGTTTGCGGCGGGCGGGCTTCGAACCGTGGTGAAGGCGGGAAACAAGGTCTACCCTCATACCGAGCGAGCCTCCGATGTGCTCAACCTCTTTACCGACCGGCTACGTGACAAAAACGTGTCGATTGCCTGCTCATCGACCGTTCAGGCAGTGGAAAAAACAAGGGCAGGTTTTCGTGTGACGACCGGAAACTTCGAGGTTGAAGGCCGCTATGTACTTGTTGCCACCGGCGGCATTAGTTATCCGAAGACCGGCTCGGTTGGCGATGGGCAGGAATGGGCGAAAAAGATGGGGCATTCGGTCAAGCCCTACCGGCCGGGGCTGGTTGGCTTCGAAGTCGATCCGAAAGTGCTCAAGCGCCGCGAGGGGAAGATCCATGGAATGGTGATGGTTGATATTTTGTCTGGCGACAAAAAGATTGCCGAAACCCGGGGCGTCTTTGAAATCGAAAAATGGGGGATCGGGGGGACGGCCATCACCGATGCCAGCCGGATCATGGCCCGCCGGAACCTGAAGGGTTGCACCTTGCGGGTCAGATTTGAAAACGGGAGTGTTGAAGAGATTAAACCGCTACGAACCCGCCCCATCAAGGAAGCGATGGTGACCATCGGCGGGGTGGCATTGGCTGAAATCGACTGCCGCAACATGGAGTCAAAGAAGTGCCACGGGCTCTACTTTTCCGGCGAAGTACTCGATATCGACGGTCCGACTGGCGGGTACAACCTGCAGGCCGCGTTTTCCACCGCCCGTCTCGCCGTCGCCGACATCGGAAAGCGCTGCGGCAAAGGGGGATTCAAATCCCTGGAAAAAACCGCGAAACGACGGATGCGGAAATAATCCTGAATCATTAGCTACCTCGTGTTTTCTTCACCCTGTGGGTGTAGCGCGTGCCTCCCGCAGGGGGCGCGCCCTATGCAAGCAGAGAGGCCCGCACTACACCTTTTTTCCCGAGAAGTCGCTAATGATTCAGGAAATAATCGTTGGTTAACTTATTGTCATCCACGCGCACATCGGTATGGTGCCGACTCATTAATTTATAACTGGAGGAAGACACTGCGATGATTGAAAATGGACAGAAAGTGAAGATTCACTACACAGGCATCTTGGATGACGGAAAGCAGTTCGATTCGTCGGTCGGGCGTGATCCGCTGGAATTTGAAATGGGTGCGGGCATGGTGATTCCCGGCTTTGAAAACGGTGTAGCCGATATGGCGGTTGGCGAAAAGAAAACAATCCATATCCCGGCAGGCGAAGCCTATGGCGAAAAGCGCGATGAAATGATGATGGAATTTGAGCGCTCCCAACTGCCCGAAGGTCTTGAACCGGAGGTGGGCATGGGCTTGCAGATGCAGGATCCGCAGGGACAACCCATTCCGGTTCAAATTACTGCCGTGGGTGAAGAAACCATCACGATCGACGCCAATCATCCATTGGCCGGGCAAAGCCTTAACTTTGAGTTGGAACTGGTTGAAGTCGGCTAGTTTTTCAGGATTGAAAATGGAACCAACCCCCGTCATTCCCTATTGTCCGCTTCCCTCGGAAACCACGAGCGATGTGATTCCCATGGCGGTTGTCATCGGGCTTTTCCTTTTGGCGGGATGGTTGTTTCGGCGATGGAGGCGGAACCGCAGAACCCCGCCGCAATAATAATACAGGCCCGGAAGCTATCCGTTTCCGGGTCTTTCCTTTTTTTGAAAACAACCGTTGACAGGATTGAAAAGGCGAGTATTTTGGTGGCTTATCTAGTAGATTTTACTAGGAGGCTTATGCTACGTGCTTTGCGTGTAATTGGAATACTGGTCTTTGCGCTTCTTGTAGGTGTTTCAGCCTACCGGATCCAGCAACTCTACAACTCCGGAACGTTGTTTGAACAATATAACAGCGAACGTCGGGCAAAGATCACATTGTTGGCTGTTTCCGTGATTGGATTGGGCGCACTCGGTTTTTTTGAGTTTACCCGGGAGAAACGGCTTCAGACGCGAAAAGGGTTTGCGCCGGTCGATATTTCCGACGAGCCGGTCGATGATGGGCTGGATACGGCGAATATTTATTCCGCACCTGAGACCCTTGATAAGTGGCAGGGGCGCCGGACACACGCTTCCACGCTGCGCCATCACGAATCCCGTGAAACTGGAAATTTCTGGATAGGTTTTTTGCGGGTCATCTCTTTTTCAACACCCGTGGCTTACATCCTCCTGCTTGTCGCTTGTTTGACGGGCAGGGTGCCGTTGGGTGGCAATATGCCGGTGCTGTACGGCATGGGTGCATTCATGCTCGTGCTTTCGCTTGTTTCGGCGGTGGGCATCATGAGGAAAAAAGCATGGGGACGAACCGTTGGGTACGCCATCGCCATAATCCATCTCCTGTTTTTTCCGGTGGGGACAGCGGCTGGCTTGATTCTGTTAATCGGTCTTGTGGGAGCGGCGCCATTGTTTGCCCTCTCCCCGAGAGAGCAGAGGCAAGCGGCCCTTGCAAAAAGGCAGAAGAATCTTAACGTTGCGTAGGTTATTCACGGTACGTTTCTGAATTGATCCAGAGCGCTTTTTCCCGGGGGCTTTCCAACAAGGCTGAACAGTACGATACAAAGTGCGGAAATGACGAAGCCGGGGACAATCTCGTATAGGCCGAAGATTCCGCCCTCAAGATGCTTCCACACCAAAACGGTTAGGCCACCCCCGATGATTCCCGCAACCGCCCCGTTGTATGTCATGCGCTTCCAGTAGAGCGATATGAGGACCAATGGACCAAACGCCGAGCCAAAGCCCGCCCAGGCATACGACACGAGATCAAGTACACTGCTCTCGGGCTTCAGGGCAATCGAGCAGGCGAGGATCGCCACGCCAACCACCGTGCCGCGGCTGACCCAGACCAGTTCCCGATCTGTAGCCTGCGGACGGATAATGACGCGATAAAGGTCTTCGGTAAGTGCAGACGATGTAACCAGCAGTTGCGAGTCGGCCGTACTCATGATGGCCGCCAAAATCGCCGCCAGCAGGATGCCGCCGACGATGGGATGGGTGAGTTTGTCGACGAGAACCATGAATATCGTTTCCGATTCGGTGGCATTCAGCATTTCGGGCAGGCAGATTCGCCCGAGCAGTCCGACGAGCACCGAGCATGCGAGGCTGACGACGACCCACGTCATGGCAATTTTCCTGGCGGGTTTGATTTCAGCAGGTTCGCGGATGGCCATGAAGCGGGCAAGGATGTGCGGCTGGCCGAAATAGCCCATGCCCCATGCTGCCAGCGAGAGTATGGCAATGGTGCCGAGGGGTTCTCCCTTGCCGCTGGTGAATAGATCCAAATAGCCCGTGTCAACCTGCTGTAGGGCCGCGGTGGATTCGGCGAAACCGCCGGCGGCCTGGATCGCCAGAAACGGCAATGCAATGATCGCGAAAAACATGATGATTCCTTGGAAGAAATCGGTCCAGCTAACGGCCATGAAGCCGCCAAGGGCGGTGTAGGAAATGATGACCACCACGCCGATAACCAGTGCACTGCGGTAGGGCAGGCCAAATACGGATTCGAACAGCTTGGCTCCAGCCACAAAGCCAGAGGCTGTGTAGATCAGGAAAAACAGAAGAATGAAGATGGCGGATATGACGCGTAGCAGGCGGCGGCTATCGTGGAAGCGGTTGGAAAAATAGTCGGGGAGGGTAATGGCGTTGCCGGCGATTTCCGTGTAGCGACGTAGGCGAAGGGCCACAAAGCGCCAGTTGAGGTAGGTTCCCGCAACCAGCCCGAAAGCGATCCAGCAAGCCTCCATCCTTTGGAGGTAGGCATAGCCTGGCAGGCCGAGCAGCAGCCATCCGCTCATGTCTGATGCCTGCGCGCTCATGGCGGCAACCCATTTATTGAGCTTCCGGTCGCCGAGCAGATAGTCGGAGAGCGATTCGTTTCGTTTACAGAAATGCAAACCGATCGCCAGCATGAAGGCCAGATAGGCAAGGAAGGTAATGATGATGAGTAGGTTTTGCATGATTTTAAGGAGTAATCCGTAATACATGAATAAAATCAAGCAAGATGGGTTGATTTTGAGTGGTAAAGTCCGTACAAATTATACCTTATAAATCTAAGGAGCAATCATGAACAGACAGACAAAACAATTTTTAGCCGATTTGATCAACAGCATCAGCCCGTCGGGCTACGAGGCACCGGTGGCCAAGGTTTGGAAAGCGGAGGCCGAAAAGTTCGCGGCCAAGGTTTGGACGGACACCCATGGAAACTCGCATGCCATTGTAAACCCCGGCGGCTCGCCGCGCGTCATGTTTGCCGGGCACTACGATGAAATCGGCTTTCAGGTTTCATACATCGACGACAAGGGTTTCCTATGGATCCAGGCGTTGGGAGGCTGGGACCCGCAGATTGCCCAGGGGCAGCGCGTACAGATCGTCACCAAGAAAGGGATTGTTCGGGGAGTGATCGGCAAGGTGGGCATCCACATGCAGACCCCCGAAGAGCGCAAAAAGGTTTCGCAGATCAAGGATCTTTGGATCGATATCGGCGCGAAAGATCGCAAGGATGCCGAAAAGATGGTTGAGATCGGCGATCCCCTCGTCATTGATTCCGGCTTTGCGGAGATGGCCAACGGATTGGCGGTTGGCCGTGCGTTCGACGACCGTGCCGGCGCGTTCGTGGTGCTCGAAGCGGCGCGGCAGCTCTCGAAGCTGAATCCCAAGGCGGAAATCCACGCGGTGGCAACCGTGCAGGAAGAGATTGGGCTGCGCGGAGCCACCACGGCAGCCTACGGCATCGACCCCGATATCGGCATTGCCGTCGATGTGACCTTCGCCACCGACCACCCCAATATGGGCGAGGTCATGAAGCGCGAAAACCTGATCGAATTGGGCAAGGGTCCCGTTCTTACGCGCGGACCGAACATTAACTCCAAGCTGTTCGATCTGCTGGTAAAAACCGCAAAGGCGGAGAAGATTCCGTACCAAATCAACGCCGAACCGCGCGGAACCGGCACCGACGCCAATGCCATCCAGCTCAACCGGGCGGGCGTGGTATCCGCACTGGTCAGCATTCCGTTGCGCTACATGCACAGCCCATGCGAAACCATCAGCCTCAAGGATCTCGAGGAATCCGCCAAGCTTTTGGCCAAGACCGTGGCAAAGATCTCCCCGCGCACCAACTTTGTACCGTTTTAATCGTCCGCCAACCGCTCCGCAAACGACTGGAACGACCGGATGTAGTCCGGACCGGCGACGTAGGCGTAGTCGTTGTGTTGCCCGCCGTCGATCCAGAGGTGCATCTTTTCCCCTGGCGCGGCGGCGTATAGCTTCTGCGCATGCCAGAAAGGGATGCTTTTATCATCCCTTCCGTGCATGACCAGTACCGGGCACTCCACCTTTTTGATTTGGCGGAGCGTGTTGAACTTGTCCCAAGGCAGCAGCGGCCAGCGCGTCCTTACGCGGAAGGTCGAGACAAACGTGCTTTCGATCACCAGTCCGCCCACCGGGTGGTGGGCCGCCAGCCATGTGGCGGGTGCGCCGCCCAGCGAGCGGCCATGGGCGATGATGGCTTCCGGCGCGACCTTCTTCTCCTCGACCAGCCAGCGGTAGGCGGCCTCGATATCCTGCTTGGCCTTGCGGACGGAAGGCGACCCCTCGCTGGTTCCATACCCGCGATAGTCGTACATCAGCACCGAATAGCCGAGCAGGTGGAACTGCCGCATGAACCCAATCACGTTTCCGAGATCCTCGGCATTGCCGTGGCTGAAGAGAATGGTGTGTTTCGCCCGAGGATTTTCAAGGAACACGGCGTTGATCCGCTCGCCGTTGCCTGATGTGATTTTAACTTCATTGGGCAGGTGGTGATAGCTCGGGTTCTGCGGCACGAAAATCATCCGGTTCGTGGCCAGCAAAGCAAATAGGTTCAGGAAAAGGTAGAATCCGCCCGACCAAATCAAAACCCGGGTTAGTGTGCTTCCATCCATAGGGCAGAGCATAGATGACCGGCCTCGGGAGCACAATGAAAGTTTTCAATGTGGGGGAATCGAGTTGCGGTTTTTGGATCGATAGGGTAACTCTTCCCTTCGTTTAGATTCAATTGGGAGAGCGTATGTCTAGGATTTTGAAGGGATTGTATTTTGTTTTCATGGCCGCAACGGTGCAGGCGCAAATGCCGCACGAGGTGCTGTTGCTAGTGAACAAGAATTCACAGCCATCCTTGCTGGCGGCGAATACCTTTGCGGCGGTGCGGCAGGTCCCGAAGAAGAACGTCGTGCATTTGGATATTCCGGAAAGCGCCTATGGCGGCACCGCCACTGTGACACCGGAGGAATTCACGAAGCTGATCTGGGAGCCAGCCAATGCCGCTGCCCGGCAGCGGGGGATTGATGGCCAGATCATGGCGTGGGTCTACTCCGTCGACTTTCCGATCCGCGTGAAAACCGATGAGAACGACCGCAAGCA
>DAOVNC010000316.1 GCA_030630445.1 Kiritimatiellales bacterium
ATCAACGGCGAGAAGCTTACCCTCCACGGCGCCAACCGCCACCAAGACGGGATGCACATTGGCAATGCGCTCCCCGAAAATGCCCAGCGCCTCGATGCCCTCAAGCTCCGCGAAGGCGGCTTCAACAATGTCCGCGCCGGACACTACCCGCTCGACCCCGACTTCATGGATGCCTGCGACGAATACGGCCTCACCGTCATCGCCTGCATCCCCGGTTGGCACTGCTTCCGGGAGACGCCCCGCTTTTTGGAAAACAGCTATGGCGATGTGCGCAACCTGATTCGGCGCGACCGCAACCACCCCTCCGTCATCCTTTATGAAACCATCCTCAACGAAAGCGGCTACAGCGAGGCATATGCCCGCGAAACCTACCGTATCGCCAAGGAGGAAGACCCCGCCTGCTTCGCCGCCTGCGACCACAACTATCCCGCCTACGAACTCTACGACGTAAACTATAAGCACCCCGGCAGCTCCAAGCCCTTCTTCTCTCGCGAATGGGGCGACGACAACCGCTTCGAGGGCCTCCATGGAACCACCTGGGGGGACTGGGCTCGACGCTCCGACGAGGCCGCCATGATCTATCAATCCCTCGCCCGCCAGAAAGACCTCAACGGCGACGGCTACTGGGACTGGCACGGCGTCAATGCCAAGTCCACCACGGCCGGATATGCCCTTTGGGTCGGCATCGACCACAACCGGGGCGGATCCCCCAACATCGCCCGTTGCGGCGTTCTCGGCCTGGATCGCTATCCCAAATTCTGCTACCACTTCCTCAAAAGCCAGCGGTCTCCCGATCAAAAGAACAAGCTCTTCAATTCCGGCCCCATGGTCTTCATTGCCAGCCACTGGACGGAAAACGCCGGCCCCGACCTTCACGTGTATAGCAACGCCGAAAAAGTCCGCCTATATCTTGACGGCCAGCTGCTCGGCGAACGCACCCCCGACACCACCTACAAGGAAGGTGCAAAAACCTGGCCTCTCAACCATGTTCCACATCCCGTCTCCACCTTCCCCGGCATCCAATGGAAGGCCGGAACCCTGCGCGCCGAAGGCCTCGTCGGCAACAAAGTCGTCGCCACCCACACCGTCAAAACGCCCGGAGAAGCAGTGCGCCTCCAGATTGAGCTCGACTATATCCGCCACCAGCTCACCGCCGACGGCAGCGACATGGCCCTGCTCTTCATCAAGGCCATCGATAAAAACGGCACCCTCGTCCCCAACCGCGTCGACACCCTTCGCCTCGACATTCAAGGCCAGGGCCGCCTCATCGGCGCCAACCCCGTCCAGCTCGAAGGCGGCGTCGCCGCCATCTGGCTGCGCTCCACCACAACCCCCGGAAAGCTAACCGTTACCGCCCGTTCGGAAGCCATTGCCGAAGGCACCTTCTCCACCCAGACCGTTCCGACGAAGGCGTTAATCGCTCCCGCTCCGCTTCTTCCCGCTCCGCCCTCCTACCGCCTCGTCGAAACCGGTTCCACTGCCAAGGATTCCGGCGTCTCGAAGTTCAAGAAAGTCCCGTTCCATAAAGTCACGGCCAGTTCCACCCGCAGCGACTCCAGCGTCGCACTCCTCCACGACGGGGACTTTGAAACCTGGTGGTTCGCCGACACCAACCACAACCAAACCATCCACATCGAACTCGACCGCCCTCGCACCCTCGCCGGCAGTCTCATCGAATGGGAAAAAGACAGCACCTGGTACACCTTCTCCATCGACGTTTCAACCGATGGCGAAAAATGGACCACCGTCTACACCGGCAAAAAAACGGGCCATGACCACGATCCCGAAAACTGGTCTGCGCGTGCGGTCAAGCACATCCGCATCAACCTCCCCTCCGTCCATCCCTCCGACAGCCTTCTCGGCATCCGAGAGATCGAGCTTTATGAATAATACGGGCGCTTCTGGGAATTTCATGGGAAATTGAACTCTCGGCAGGGAATTTGGACGGGATAACAGGATGAACAGGATCCGTATCTTGTTTATCCTGCACGAGGAACAGGAGACAACAGGCATGCAGGCCATTTATGGAGTCCATTCATTAAAAGCAACTTGCGGCGCATCGGCTGTGATTGAGCAGGATTCTATTTGGCCACATCCTGTGAATCCGGTCGATCCGGTCAAAAAAACAGAAATCGAACGGCTTCCATAAAAACCCCAGAAGAACCATAATACGGAATCAACTTGATTCGTATTGTATGAACCACGGAAGACACCGAATACACGGAAGAAAAACTAAGCCTCTTGATCCCTTTCCATTTTTCAGCCCTTGAAATATATCACTTATGATATAAATCAGTGCTAAAATTGCTATTTTGACCGGGTTTTATATCATTAATGATATAGGAATAATCATCAAAACCCGCCTCTGCGCCCCTGGGAGGTGGATTTATCGGCGGGTTTTCCTCGATAATCCGCCCCTTTTTCATGCCAGGAAGCGAGGCTACAGCAGGCCTTTCTTGCGGAGATCCTTGACGACTTCTTTGATGATTTTCTTCATATTGGTGAGGTCGGAGCGGTCATCGTAGACAATCTTCCGGCCCGTCCAAACCAGTTTCTTCGATTTGACGTCGTAGAGGTTGGTTTCGAGTTCGAACTCCATAAAGCTCTGAACATAGGCCGTGTTGTAGGAGTATGCGTGGGAATAGTAGCCGTAGTAGTTGCCGTAGTGCGAGGGGTAGTAGCCGGTGGTCACGACCTGCTGGCGCTCGGTCTCGGAGAGCAGGCGCGTTACCAGGATGGAATCGTAGTTGTGCTCCTGCAATGCGGCCACAAGGGCCTCTTCCGAAACCGGATCGGTTTTTTGAACCAAGGCATGCAGCGATGCGGCCTCCACGCCGAGCTCGACCAACCGTCCGACGAATAGTCCCTCGTACTGGCGGCTGAGGCTGTCGCTTTCGGCAATGCCCAGCACCATCGTTTTTCCGAGCGCCCGTCCTTCGAACGCCGGATCCGCCCATGAGTGGATTTTTCCAGTGTTGCAGGACGCGAGCAGGCAAACGGTGAAAATAGAAATACAGATTTTTTTCATGGGCTTCTCCTGTTAAGTGTTAACGTGAACCTTACAGGGATGTCCGGCGGTTCGCAATCCTTCAAAAAAAAAGAGCCCCGTATTCCGAGGCTCTCCTTTCGCGTTTTCGAGGTTGGAAATCAGGCCGATTTCTTCTGCTCGCCGGATTCGACGACCTTGAGGCCTTCGAGCGGATGGAGACCGTGCTCGACCATATCGCGCGTGATGGTGCAGTGGGTGACATCGTCGCGCATGGGAACTTCATACATTACGTCGAGCATGAGGTGTTCGATGATCGCGCGGAGTCCGCGTGCGCCGGTCTTGCGCTTGATGGCCATGGTGGCCAGTGCCTTGAGGGCCCCTTCCTCGAATTCGAGTTCGACGCCATCCATCGAGAGCAGTTTCTTGTATTGCTTGACCATGGCGTTTTTCGGCTCGGTCAGAATGCGTACCATTTCCTCTTCGGTCAGCTCATGGAGCATGGTGACGACCGGCAGTCGACCGATGAACTCGGGGATCAGGCCGAACTTCAGCAAATCTTCGGATTCGACGTTCATGGTGACGAAGTTGGGGGAAAGTTCCTCCTCCGATTTCACTACGGAACCAAAGCCGATGGATTTCTTGTCGACGCGCCTCTTGATGATCTCCTCCATGCCGACGAATGCACCGCCGCAGATGAAGAGAATGTTGGAGGTGTCGATTTCGATGTATTCCTGCTGCGGGTGCTTGCGCCCGCCTTTCGGGGGGACGCGCGAGACGGTGCCTTCGATGATCTTGAGCAGCGCCTGCTGCACGCCCTCGCCGGAGACATCGCGCGTGAGGGAAGCGTTGTCGGTGCGGCGGCCGATTTTGTCGATTTCGTCGATGTAGATGATTCCGCGCTGGGCGCGGTCGACATCGTAGTCGGCAGCCTGCAGCAATTGGAGCAGGATGTTTTCGACGTCTTCGCCCACGTAGCCGGCTTCGGTGACGGTGGTGGCGTCGGTGATGGCGTAGGGGACGTTGAGCGTGCGCGCAAGCGTCTTGGCGAGCAGGGTTTTTCCGCTACCGGTGGGGCCGATGAGCAGCACGTTGCTTTTGTCGAGTTCGACGCCGTCATCTTCAAGCTGTGCAAACATGCGCTTGTAGTGGTTATGCACGGCGACGGCAAGATATTTCTTGGCGTGTGCCTGGCCGATGACGTACTGATCGAGAAACTCCTTGATTTCGCGGGGTTTTGGAACATCGGCCATCGATGATGTGAGCCCGCGAACGCGCTTGCGCTCCTGCCTGACGATATTGTAACAAAGATCGATGCACTCGGGACATATAAAC
>DAOVNC010000011.1 GCA_030630445.1 Kiritimatiellales bacterium
CTTAGCGGTCAATTGGCCGTACTTTGCAGGTCGTTGAGCTCCAATCACCACTAAAATCTACGAAGAACCGTTTTAATCAAGAGGGGGTTTAATTCCCCGACGCTTGCGTCGATTCAAATTTATAGGGAAACAACTTGATACCTCGTGGGCTTGCCCCGAGGAGCTTCATTAGCGATGTGTGGGGAGCGGCAGATTCGCATTTTAAATGGTGCTATATGGATGGTGTTCCTTTTCCTTGTAGCTCGGTGCCGACGTATGATCTGGTTCCTGGCGATTCTGTTTACGTTGAGGTAAAAAACGAAGTCGAAGTTGTGCTTTCCGGGAATGTTCCTACGGTTAGCACAACGGAGGTTTCGATCGTTGAGGGTTATAATATGATTATGAACCCCTATCCGGTCGATACAGATCTAGGAAGCATAATCTCTGTTAGCGATGGTGCACATGCCGATTGGTCGGCACTGAATGCTGATAAGATATATTTATGGGACAATGCTTCAAAGAGTTACAAATCCTACTTTCTTAACAGTGATGTGTGGGGAGCAGCGGATTCGCATTTTAAGTGGTGCTATATGGATGGTGTACCTGTTCTTGCAACCAACACAATACCTGTGAATACCGGATTTTATTATTACAAAGAAACTGTAGGGTCGATGACATGGGCGAAGGAACGTCCTTATGATGTAGACTAGTCTATTAGAAACAGTAATCGGAGCGAAAAAAGTGAAAAAAGCGATATTAATCTTGGCGTTTAGTGTTTTGGGCTTTGAGGTTGCTACAGCAAACCCGCTTTCATGGGGCGTCGGGATTCAGAATGGGATTAAAGATAGTGGAGGGGTTGCTCTAACCAACGTTGGTGCAGCGGACGGGACTACGGCATTGGTTCAGTTAATCTATGCAGGGACTGATGGTCTTGTTGATGTGGCAAATCAGATTGGAACCGGTCAAACTGGAGACGATGAAGTTATTGCCTACTCTTGGATTGGGTACAGTACTCCCTATGCGGGGGCATTTCAAATGTTTGGCGAAGATGCGGCCAACAATACAAAAGAAGATGGTTCCATTTATTATATCAGGGCTTGGGAGGGTGCTTCTCCATCCGTCGGAACTGGATTTGTTCCCCAGGGAGCTACCTTTTATGGAAACTCTGGAACGTATACGATTACGGACAATACAAGCGGGAATCCCGAAGCATTTTCTGCAGGTGGTTTTAGTACGAACGTAGCAATTCCTGAACCGTCCGTGATAGCTTTCATTGGCGTCTTTGGTGGAGGAATGCTGATTGCGCGGCGGTTGTTCTCGAAGCAAGCCTAGGCGCTCGATCCAAGCACTTTCGAAAGGCTCCCCGAAGTTTCGGGGGAGCCTTTTTTTATTTAGGGATTTTAGGAACCAGTTTGGAATGGCACCGAATTATACCATTTGCCAAAACATACAGGGATAAAACTCAGCCCGTGGTGTGTAGAGATCGCTTACCTGAAAGGAAGCGGTGCTTCGGAGGATCGGTCCCGCGGGCCAACGTTTGCCATTTCGCTTCGCTTCATTGCCGTCGCTACGCGCCAGCCTCACTTCGTGTCACTCGCTTCACTCGCGTAAACGTTCTCTACACCTCATATCTGGGGCCGTCGATGCCAACGGCAAAACCTTCCAATGTTTGGTTTGGCAGGGGCACGCTACGTCCGGAGCCAATCTTCAAGCGAATCCGCGTAGGGATCCGGTGGGGCGCCGCCCTTTTTCATGCGGAAGGTTTTCCTCGGTGATATGACGCGTGCCATACCCGTCGGCCAGATCGTGGAAGTAAAAAACGCGCTCCCATGGATTGGAAGCGCGTTTTGCAGGCGGAAGATTCCCGTCGCAGTTTAGAACGTGTAGGTAAGGAACAGGCGTGCGTCGGTGGCGAGGGTGTCACTTGTGGCAGGAGTGTTGCCGATGCCATCGCGGTAGCCGATGCCGACCTTGAGGGTGGCGGTGAGATTATCGAGCTTCGGAATAGGCTGTTTGACCACGAGGTTCAGTTCCTGCCCGTGTCTCAGGATGGCTTTTCCCGTATCATGCCAAGTGAAGTTATAGAGGCCGTAGAGGGTGGTCTTGGTCTGCTCGAGCGTGGTGACGGCTTTGAGGTAGAGCGTATCGGCTCCGCCGTTGAACTGGGAGGAGTAGATCATCATCGAGGCCCCGAGGGCATGGTTTATGCCAGTGGTGATTTCCTGGAAGCGCAGGCTGCCGCCATGCACTCCGAAGTATCCGCCTTCGAGCGTAATTGCGCCGACTTTTTGCTGTGCAGAGAGGCCGAATGCATTTGATTTCCGCGAGGCTGCCCGGCCAATATCGCGCTCGTTGCGGTAGTAGGCAAGGATGGCGGTTTCTTCGGAGAGGGCGTATTTGGCGCGTGCTCCGAGGAGGTTGGCTACGTCGTAGGCGATGGCATCGAACAAGGCAACTTCGAGATTTTCGATTCCGGTATAGAAACCTTCCGCCCACGTGACACCATCGGTGTCGTAGGGGGTGTTGAACACATCGCCAAAGTCCTCAAATTTCCAGGATGACATGACGGGGTGGGTGTCGGAGCCTAGCCAGTTGCTCAGGCGGAAGGCATGGCCGCCAGCCAGACGAACATTCTCGATGTCCTTCGATTCTATCTGGATCGCATTGATGGAGCGGGCTTTCTGGCGGTAGTTGTCGGCGCGGAATACCTCTCCGTTGTTGATGCGACGACCGGCGGTGGCGGTGGTGTTGGTCAATCCGAGTGCGGCCATATTGTAGTTCAGATAGCCTTCGTTCAGTACATTGACGCGTCCGTTTCCAAGGAGGGTTTCGCCGGGGTTGGGGCTGGTGTCGTAGTCCATGGAGTCGAGGACTCCTGCACCGTTGTAGGCCGCGCCGATGGTCCATCCTTCGAGTTCAGGGGAGAGGTAGTTGAGTTGGAGGCCTAGCGTGGTGGAGTGGGCGTTGGCTCCGTTGTCGTAGTCGCGGTACATGCTGAGCGTCTGGAGGCGGCCGGAAATCGTGCCGTAGCCAAGGTCGTTGAATTGCTTGATAGCGCTTTCTGCCGAGACGAGCGATGCGCACAGGGCGGCAGCCAGAATGAAGGTTGGTTTTTTCATAGTCGTATTCCTTTCAAAAAAGAACCGGCCGGATTGCTCCGGCCGGTTTTGGTTTATCGAGTTAGGGTTATATATCCTTTAGCCCTTCGTTGTCCTTTTGGGTCATCAGCGAGATGACGACCAGCACGACGAAGCTGAGCGGAACTGAGATAATGGCAGGATTGTTGAGAGCATGTAGCGCCGTGTCTGGATCTAGACCGTATTGCGCATACATCTTCGGAGAGGAGAGGATAATGCCCAAAGCGGAAACCATGCCAATACCGATCGACCAAGCAATGCCCTTGGCGGTGGTCTTCTTCCAGAAGAGCAACATGATGATTGACGGCAGGTTGGCCGAGGCCGCCACGGCAAAGGCCCAGCCCACGAGAAAGGCTACGTTCACGCCTTTGAAGGCAATCCCCAGTCCAACTGCAATAATTCCTACCCCAACCGCAGTAAGTTTACCTGCCCGTACTTTTTGGACATCGGTCATCTTTATGCTGAAGTAGTTATCCATCAGGTCGTGCGCCACCGCACCGGATGCGGCAACAATCAGCCCAGATACCGTTCCAAGTACCGTTGCAAACGCAATCGCGGAGATAATGGAGAAGAGTACGATGCCAAAAGATTTTGCGAGGAGCGGAGCAGACATATTGCCGCTTTCTAGATCGATCACTCCCATCGTCATAGCTCCATAGCCCATGAACAGGGTAAGGATATAGAAGAAGCCGATCGCCGCAATGGCCACGATAGTTGATTTACGCGCATCGCGCTGTGATGGCACGGTGTAGTAACGAATCAGGATGTGCGGTAGCGAAGCGGTGCCCAAGAAGAGCGCCAGCATAAGCGAAAGAAAGTTTAACTTTCCGATAGGAGTCTTGGTTGAGAAATACTGACCCGGAGCCAATAGGTCGGATCCTTTGGTAACGACGGGACACCAAATTTTAACGTGGTTGCCGTTGTCTTCAAATTTGACCGCAGATCCTTTGGGATAACGAACCACCTCGGCTTTATCGATCGCAGCAAAATATCCAAAGATACCCAGTTTCCCAGTACTTTCGATCATTTTGCCACTCTCATCTTCTCCAAGGCTCGTCAGATAGCCAACCGACTTAAACAATCCCGCCTTTTTAGGTGCGCCATTATAAAGTTCTTCGCCGCTGGCGGTCTTGGTTTTGGACTGAGTTTCAATCAGCTTGTCACCTTCGAGCTGCCACCATCCTGCGATGGTCTGCGTTTCGACCGGAGCATTTTCGCCGAGTTGAATCTCTTTTTGAGTGGTTAGTTTTACGAAGGTTTGGCCGGTTTTTTCGTGCGCGATCTTAGTGACGAAGGTGTATCCCTCGGTTTCTCCATCCAGCGTCGCTTGTGCGGTCAGTGTTTGCGGAACAAACGTTTCCGGGCGCGGAGTACTAGAGAGGCCTTTGTTGAGCACCATAACGGAAAGTACGGTGGAGAAAATGATCAGCAACCCACCCTTAAGAAACTGCACGTAGGTGGTGGAGGTCATGCCCGCCGTGGCCACAATGGTAATCACGATGGCACCCACCATAATGACTCCGACCCAGTGTGGAAGGCCGAGTAGCGGAGTGACGAGTACACCGGCACCCACCATCTGCGGGATCAGATAGAAGAGCGATACCGCCAGTGTGCTGACGGCGGCCATCAACTGAATGCCTTTGGAGTTAAACTTAGAGTCTAGCGCGTCGGTAAAGGTGTATTTCCCGAGGCGTTTCATGGGTTCCGCCACCACAAAGAGAGCGACAACCCAACCGGCAAGATAGCCGATGGAATAAAGGAAGCCGTCGTAACCAAAAATGGCGATCAGGCCGCAAATGCCGAGGAACGAAGCCGCAGAGAGATAATCACCTGCAAAGGCAATGCCGTTGACGAACCAGTGGATGGTACCGCCAGCGGCGAAGTAGCCTTCGGCCGATTTAGCTTTGCGGGCAAAGAAAAACGACATGCCGAGCACGAGGCCGACGAAGGCGAGGAAAATCGCAATAGCGATGGGGCTAGGTGTATAATTCATTATTTCGCCTCCCCTTCTTTGTTCATTTCATCTTCCTTCTTGGTGCAAAGATGGTTGTAGATAAGGCCGAGGACGATGGCAAAAATGATCAGCGCCATTCCGTAGATGATGGCGAGGTTGGTTCCTGCCAAGACCTCTGTTTTCATGGTCTGGGTCGAGAATACGGCGATTCCGACAAAGCCCATGTAGATGATGCAATAAAGCCAGAACAGCTTGATGCCAAGCTTGGCTTTCCAATCGGACGCAGCGTCCTTTTCCGCCTTGGCGGCTGGTTCGTGTAGCATGTTTTCCCCCATATGGTTGATTGATTAATCTGTTTTGAAAAATGCACTCCAAATCTACGTGAATTCTCCCATCGAATGCCAGCAAAAATGCGGGAAATAAATACACGTATAACCAATGGTGTGGTTCCGCTGTTTTTGGCGGTGCCGTGAGGATGCGGGGCCTAAAACGATGCAGGCGGGGGGGCGCGCTTGATCGGGTCGATCGAATCGCTCATGAACGAGAACAGCGGGTTGAAGGGATCGTCTTCGCGGTGACGGCGCAGGAGTGATTTTTTCGCGCCGAAATAATAGCGGATGCCGCCGAGGGCGTAGTAGAAGCCATCGCCGCCCCGGCCGCCGGATGCAAAGAGGCTGAGCCCGCCGAGGTCGGTCAGGTATTCCGCGTCGCCGCCCCAAACCGTCCTGTTGTCAAAGTGTCCGGCACCGGCGGAGAGCATGAGGTAGTCTTCCGCCAAATAGTAGCGTGCATCGATGCGGCCATAGCCATCGCTGCCGAGATCGCCGGACTGGTTGCCGAGCTGGCCTGCGAGGGTGATTTGGTTCCAGTAGAGTTCGCCTTCGCCGCCGATCCGCCAAAGGTCGGCGCTGCGGTGCTGGAGATAGGAACCCGTTAGGCCGAGCAGGGCGTAGTCGGAGTTTCGCCAGAAAAAATGACCGCCTGCGCCATAGACGCCCCGACCGTCAAGCTGCCCGTACAGTCCGTCGAACTGGACGCCAAGGTAGGTGGAGAGCGGAAAGGAGTAGCTACCCGAAAGGTTGATGCTGCCTTCCCCGTCGATCCGCCCTCCAAAGAGCTCCATCTTGCCGTTGGATGCCGAGACCGCCTTGCTGTCTGTTGCCGCATGTGCAGCCATGGAAAGGGCGAGGAGCAAAGCGATTCCTGAGAGTTGCATCGCATGCTTCATAGGTTTCTCCAACAGGGGAAGCCCGCCGCCTGCGCGGCGGGCTTTTGCGGTAGGTGCTTTAGTTTCCGGTGCGGCCGCCGACACCCTTTGTGCCTTTGGCGATTTCCTTGGCTTTGCCTTTTGGGCGAAGCGAGCGCGATGCCGCGCCAGCCTGCCACATTTCGGAGTCGTGCATTTTGGCGAGCTCCTTGTCGAGCCGCTCCTTGTAGTTCTTCGCGCCGCAGACTTTCAGCACGCGCTTGGCTTCGTCCTTGTTCTTGACGGATTTGTAGAGGTCCTTGAAGACGGGCAGGGTAGCCTTCTTGAACTTGGGCGCCCAGTCGAGCGCGCCGCGCTGCGCGGTGGCGGAGCAGTTCGAGAACATCCAGTCCATGCCGTTTTCGTCGACGAGGCGGATGAGGCTTTGCGTCAGCTCTTCGACGGTTTCGTTGAAGGCTTCGGACGGGCTGTGGCCGTTTTTGCGGAGCACGTCGTACTGCGCTTCCATCACGCCTGACAGCGCACCCATCAGGATGCCGCGTTCGCCGACGAGGTCGGAGGTGACCTCCTTCTCGAAGGTGGTAGGGAAGAGGTAGCCGGAGCCAATGCCGATGCCCAGTGCCATGCAGCGTTCTTCGGCATTGCCGGTGAAGTCCTGGTGGACGGCGAAGCTGGAGTTGATGCCCGCGCCGCTGAGGAAGTTGCGGCGGACGTTCAGGCCGGAGCCTTTCGGGGCAACCAGGATAACATCGACGTTCTCCGGGGCGACAATCTTGGTGAGGTCGTGGTAGACGATCGAGAAGCCGTGCGAGAAATAGAGCGCATCGCCTTCGTTGAGGTTGCGCTTGATCTGCGGCCAGCAGATTTTCTGCGCGGCATCGGAAAGCAGGTATTGGATGACCGTGCCTTTTTGAACGGCCTCTTCGATCTCGAAGAGGGTTTCGCCGGGAACGAAGCCGTCGCGCTTGGCGCGGTTCCAATCCTTCATGAACTTCTTCGACTGGCCGATAATCACGTTGAAGCCGTTGTCGCGCAGGTTGAGCGCCTGGGCGGGGCCTTGCACGCCGTAGCCGATGATTGCGATGGTTTCCTTCTTCAGCGTCTTGCGGGCTTTCGCCAGACTGAACTCTTTGCGGGTAACGACGGTTTCCTTCGTGCCGCCAAAGTCGATGATTGCCATGGTGTTCTCTCCTTGTGGTTTTAAGTTAACTCATACTTCTGCGTAAAAGTGGGATTGTTAAACACTTCCCCCACAATCGTCAACGCGCAATCGAAAAGTTTCCAAAGGTTGGAATCCTTTTTCGGTTGCTTTTCCACCGCGCGGAAATATGTTTAGGGACGCCGTTTTTTAAGAAAACCTAACACTAGGACAACAACGACTATGGATCCATTCAATTCACTGCTGGTTTCGCTGCCGCTAGCCAATATGGCCGATGCTTTCTTTGATAGCACCATGCCGGGGAAAGTCATTGTGGTCGTGCTGTTCCTTGGCTCGGCATGGGCCTGGACCATCATGGTGACGAAGCGCTGGCAACTGCTTTGCGCGGATCGGGCCACAGACGATTTCTTGGCGGCGTTCCGCGCTGAACGGATCCCGACGGCTCTGTTTACCAAGCGGGAGGACTATCCGGGGTCGCCACTGAATATCATCTATACCGAGGGCTGCAAGGCCCTCGGCGGCGAACTCCAGGCGCACGGAATTGATCCCGACGACCTGCTGATGGGCGACATGACCTCCGAAGCCCACCGCCGCCTCTCCCTCAATCAGCTCGAAACCCTTCGCGCGGTGGTTGACCGCAACGTGGCCGACGAAGCGCTGAACCTCGAAGACCAGATGGGTCTTTTGGCCACGGCCGTGAGCGCCGCGCCGTTTCTTGGGCTATTGGGTACGGTCTGGGGGGTGATGGATGCCTTCAGCGGCATGGCGGAATCGGGGTCGGCGGCCCTTTCGGCGGTGGCCCCCGGCATTTCCGGCGCGCTGCTCACCACGATTGTTGGCTTGCTCGTCGCGCTACCCTCCATGATTGGCTACAATATGCTTTCCAGCCGCATCCGCCGCATTTCCGTGCAGATGGACAACTTTGCCCAGGAATTCATCTCCGCCATTCAAAATTCATATGTGATAGAAGCTTAGGGGAAACCTGAAACTTGAAATCTGAAACCTGAAATTCAACCACTTAAAACCGAACTTCATATGGCAAGACGAACCAGCCTAGTTTCATTGGATCAAATCAGCGACATCAACATGACGCCGCTGATGGACTTGACGTTCATTCTGCTGATTACATTCATCATCACCTTCCCGCTGATCGAGCAGGGAATCGCGATCAATTTGCCGAAGGGCAAGGCGGCGGATATGCCGGATTCCGTTTCGCGGTCGATCAGCCTGAATCTAGACAAGCAACTCTATCTCGACGATCTTCCGGTTTCGAAGGTGGAACTCCTTGAAGCCATGGCTGAAATTGGCCTGAACGAGCCGGACACCACGATCTATGTGCGCGCCGACCGCAAACTGCCTTATGGCGAGGTCGTGGAGATCATGCGGGTGCTCCACGATGCAGACATAACCCGGATGGCCTTGGTGACGGAAGCGGAGCAATGAACGCATTCCAGAAAAGAATCACCCTGCGGGTGCTGGGCGTGCATGCGACCGTCATCTTTCTGGTGGCCGTGGTTCCGCTCATGCGCGGTTGCTTCAAGCCGAAGCCCAAGGAAATCGTCACCTTTGTTGTGGTTGACAATTCAGGTCCTCCGGTGAACGTCCAGCAGGTTTCGCACATGCCCGATCCTGAGCCGCCTGCTCCCGAACCCGAACCCGAGCGGATACCGGAGCCGGTGAAGGAAAAACCTGTTCCGATCAAGAAGAAGCCCGAGCCCATCAAGAAGAAACCGGAACCGGTGAAAAAACCGAAGCAGCGACTGGCAAGGCCGGAAGACATCAAGATAGGCCCGAAGGTCAAAAGCACCCCTAAAAAGCCTACGGTTTCGGAGCGGGACATAAAAAGTGCCCTAGCCGGTATCACCTCTCCTGCCAAGTCTTCGGGAGATCCGAATCGGTTCAGCCACTACTATAGCCAAGTCATGGCCAAGCTCCATGCGGCATGGGTTCCGCCGAGCACGGTCGGCTCTATTTCCCGCCCGGCGGAAGTTCGGTTTTCGATGCGGAGCAATGGCGCGATAACGGCTCGGAAGTTGACGACGAGTTCCGGCAACTCGGTTTTTGACCAAACGGTGATGAAGGCGGCGAATCGTGTGGGGGTGCTGCCCAAGCCGCCGGCGGATTATAATTTTGATTATGTGATAGTGCCTTTCGCCATGCCTGAGTAGTGTGTGGGCTTCATGTGGAGCAAATACGATGAGAAGATTTTTTATGCTAATGCTGGGATGTGCAATGACCGGGGCGGTTTTCGCGCAGAAAACAGGAACGGTCTACGGGAGGGGCAGCGATAAGATCGCGATCAACCTGGCGTCGTACCGAACCGGTAGCGATACGGCTTCGCGGACGTTTCTTTCGGTGCTTAAGGCGGATCTGAACCGGTCGGGCTATTTCAAAGTGACGTCGTCGGGCGGGGTGCTGAATGTGGCGGGTTCGTGTGTTTCGGGCGGTGGGAACATGAAGGCCGAGTGTCAGGTCTATAAGGTGAGCACCCGCCAGCGCATACTGGGAAAATCCTACAAAACCACGACCGCCGACGCCCGCGGGCTGGCGCACAGGGTGGCCGATGAAATCCTCTTTGCCGCAACCGGGAAGAAGGGCATGGCTTCGGGCAAGATTGCGTTGGTGAGCAGCCGGACCGGTCGCAAGGAACTGTATGTCTGCGATATGGATGGCAGAAATATCCGACAGATCACCAAGGACCGCAGTATCGTGGTCGGCCCCGGCTGGTCTCCGGACGCCAAGAGCATTGTCTACACCTCCTACAAGCGTGGCTACCCGAATGTTTTCTTGACGGGGCGGGGCAAGCCGCTTTCGAGCCACGGTGGGCTGAATGCCAGCGGGGCGATCTCGCCGGATGGCAAGAGCATGGCGGTGATCCTTTCCAAGGACGGAAACCCCGAGCTTTATATCAAAAGCCTGCGCACCGGCTGGCTCAAGCGGTTGACCCGAACCCAGCGCGGGAACGAGGCCAGCCCATGCTGGTCGCCCGACGGCAACCATATTGCCTATGTTTCAGACACCAGTGGATCTCCGCAGATCTATATCATCTCTAGGGACGGAAAAGACCGGAAGCGCCTGACGAGCACGGGTTCGGAAAACGTGGCGCCGGACTGGGGGCGGAATGGATACATTGTCTTTAGCAGCCGGATCGGCGGTCGCTATCGCATCGCGATGGCGAATCCAGTGGCCAAATCGCTACGGGTGCTGGAGACGGATTGGGCGGACTACGAGGATCCGAGCTGGGCACCGGATGGACGCCATATCGTCTGCTCACGCACGGCGAGCTACCGTTCCTCCATCTACCTTCTTGACACGCTGAAAGATTCTCCTGTAGCTTTACTCACAGGGTCGGTTGATTGGTACTCTCCGGCCTGTTCACCATAAAAAACGCAAGGCGGGGTATTATGAATAAAAAGGTATATAAATTTATGTTTTTCGCGGTTTTGGCCGCTTCCGTAACCGTGATCAGCGGTTGCCGCTCGAAACCCAAGGCAGGCATGTATGGCGACGATACCGGACTCTACGGCGGCGAGATCCTTGATGGCGATATTCCGCTGAACGACACCATGGGGCTTCCCACCGATGGCGACCGCAGCATGTTCGCTCCCGTTATGTTTGCCTATGACAGCTCGCAGGTGAATCCCGAAGAGGCCGGCAAGGTCGAGGCGGTTGCAAAATACCTGAAAAAGAACCGCTCCGGCGGCGTGATTGTCGAAGGCCATGGCGACGAGCGCGGCAGCCGCGAGTACAACCTTGCGCTGGGCGAGCGCCGTGCGCTGGCGATCCGCGACTATCTCATCAACCTCGGCGTCGATCCGGGTAGCATCCAGACCAAGAGCCTGGGCGAAGAAATGCCTGCGGACATGGGGCACGACGAAGGGGCTTGGCGCCAAAACCGCCGCGGCGTATTCGCCATCTACTAATCCGATGTCCTGAAAGGTGCGGCGTTTCGCCGCACCTGGTTTTTTTATGCAGCTTTTCTTTCCTACGGTCGCGCTACTCTCCGACTTGCTTCCCGGTGCCTTGGGCGTAGTGGGGGCGGTCGTCGTTTCGTTCGTGGTGATTACGCTGATTTCCAGCTACTACCGCTTCCAGCATATCGTGCAACAGGCCGAGAGTACGCAGCCCGAAGAAATGGGGGCGACCGCCATCGACATCCTGCGCGTCCAGCTTGCCCGCTACCTCGCCGGGTGTGCGCGCCGCGGAACCTCCTTTTCCATATCGCTCATCCAGTTGAACGATGCCTCGCTGGCGGTTCATATGGACTCTCCCGTTATCACCGCCATAAAGGAGGCCGCACGGCACGACGATGTTGTTTGCGTGTACGATCAACATACAGCGGCCCTGTTGATGGAAGTTGAGCCAGAAGACTCGGAAGCTATCCTCAGGCGCATAACCGATACGGTTTCCGGCAACCTCCCCGCTTCCGTTGGGGAGTTGTTGCGGGTGGGAATCGCCTCTTATCCCGGGCATGGATTGAGCGGCAAGAATCTGCTCGAGGTGGCCAACGAAGGGCTTGCGCAGTCCGATGCCGACCGGCCAATCGTTCTGCCGGAAATCGTGGATGAGGATGAAGAAATGCCTGAAGAGGCCGGCGAAACCATGGGCGAAGAGAACCGCGTTGAAGTGGAATCCGTTGCGGAGACCGAGTCCAAGAGCCGAAGGCAACGCCGCAAAAGAGGCATGCTGGACGAGCTTACCGGCGTACTCAAGCCTTCAGCGGTTTCCGCCTATATGCAGCGCATGATGAGCGATTTGCGGTACAAAAAGAAAAAAGCGGCCCTGTTTTGCATTGGTGTGAACAACATGGAGCATATTGCGCGTTTTCATGGCCAAGAGGCGGCAGATGACGTGCTCGCTGGCGTGAGCAAGATTTTGCAGGAAAACCTCCGGGCAGACGACTTGATTGGCCGCCATGAAAAATATGCGTTTCTTGCGCGGGTACAGACATCGCTGGACGAAGCCGAGATTGTCGGGAAGCGCATTAGCACGCTTGTCCAGCAAAACCAGATGACGTCCGGAAGTAAAAAAATCAAGGTAACCATTACCCTCGGTGTGGCGGCCTACCCCGAGCATGGACGCAACCTCCACTCCCTTTACAAGGCCGGGCAAAAGGTGCTCGACTACAGCCGAACCAACGATATTCGTGCTTATGCGGTTTACGACCCGGAAATACATGCTAGCATGTCCGCAAAGCCCATGAAGAGCATCAAGTCCATGCAGGCATAGGGGAGAATGAAGAATTCAGAACTACGAATGAAGAATGGAGGCCGGGGATTCCCGCGCCCTGTTTCTATAAAGGCGTCGCAGACCCGACATTCTTCATTCTGAAATCTTAATTTTTAATTTTATCTCTCCGGAGGAGCAAATATGAAACTAGGCGTGAACATCGACCACGTGGCCACCTTGCGCCAGGCGCGCGGAACCGTATATCCCGATCCACTCGACGCAGCCATTCTCTGCGGCCGCGCCGGCGCCCACGGCATTACCGCCCATTTGCGGGAAGACCGCCGCCATATCCAGGACGACGATATCTTCCGGCTCAAGGAACTCCAGCCCCTGCCGCTCAATCTCGAAATGGCCAACGTCGAGTCCATCATCGAGATCGCTTTGAATGTGAAACCCGCCGAGGTTTGCCTCGTTCCCGAAAAACGGCAGGAGCTAACCACCGAGGGTGGCCTCGATGTGGTCGCCCATTTCGATGCCATCCAACCCACGGTCCAATGCCTTTCCGAGGCGGGGATCGAGGTCAGCCTGTTCGTCGATGCCGACGAAATGACGATTGCTGCCTGCAAGGATACCGGTGCCCCCGTGATTGAGCTGCATACCGGCACCTACTGCGATGCCGAGCCCAACGACCGCGCCGTGCACATGGAGCAGCTCATCCGCAGTGCGGACTACGCCCATTCGCTTGGCCTAAAAGTCAACGCTGGCCATGGCATCAACCTCGAAAATCTTGGAGGCATCCTATGCATTCCCCATCTCGACACGCTTAATATCGGCCACAGCATCATTTGCCGCGCCGTTTTCCAAGGAATCGAAGGCGCCGTGAAGGAAATGCTCGTGGGCATGCAGGAGTATGAGGGATGACGAGTGATGGTTGAGGCGTGACTTGTTGCCTCACGTTTCATTCGTCACGAAAAGAAGGCTTCATGAAAGTTGTTGCTTCCAGTGAAATGCGTGAATTGGATCGCCGTACGATCGAGGACGGTATTCCCGGTGAAGAACTCATGCTAACTGCGGGCGAGGGACTGGCCGACGCCATCCGCCTCCTGGCTTCCAATCATCAACTGTCCGATTCCCCCGTGCTGTTTGTCGCCGGATGCGGCAACAACGGTGGCGATGCATTCGTCGCCGCCCGTTGCCTTCACGAAGACGACTGGCCCGTCGAATGCTGGCTCGCCGGATCCGAGAGCAAGCTGAAGGGCGACGCGCTGACCCATTTTAAGCGGATGAAAAAAGCCAACGTTCCATTCCATGCTTTGGAAGACCCCGGGCAGTGGAAACATGCTACCGCCTGCGGAACCGACGCTGAAATCATCGTCGACGGCCTGCTCGGCACCGGTGCCTCCGGCGAGCCGCGCGGCGTCATTGCCGATGCCATTCATTTTATCGACTCCAATGCGGATCGCGCGCTCGTCGTCGCCATCGATATTCCTTCCGCCATGGCCGTCCGCGCCGACCTTACCGTCACCATGGGGCTTCCAAAAACGGATCTTGTGCAATCCGAAAACATCGACTTCATCGGAAATATCGAAGTGGTCGATATCGGCATTCCCAGGGAATTCATCGAAGAAGCCGAAAGCGATCCGGACATGGAATTGATCCATCCCTCCGACTTTGCGCCGCTCTTCCCTCGCCGCCCGCGCGATACGCACAAGGGCGCATACGGCCATGTGCTTTGCATCGGCGGAACCAAGGGGTTCAGCGGAGCCATCACCATGGCTGCCCACGCCGCCGCCCGTTCCGGAGCGGGGCTTGTATCTGCGCTTGTTCCCGAAAATATCCACGCCCTCGTTGCGCCTGCCGTTCCGGAAATCATGGTGCACTCCAGCATGCCGGAGGGGAAGTGGACGGCGATCCTGGCCGGGCCCGGTATGGGGCGCACGGCCACCGCGCGCGAACAAATTCTCCAGCTTCTTGAAACGTCCCGCGTTCCGCTTGTTCTCGATGCCGATGCCATCACCGTTTTGGCGGATCACATTGAAGCGATTTCTTCCGCCCAGTGCCCGGTGGTTCTGACCCCGCATCCCGGCGAGTTTGCCACATTGTTTGGCCTGAAGGTAGGGGATGTCCAGGAGGATCGGTTTGGCTTGGCCAAGATGGCCGCCGTCAAGCTGGGTGCGACCGTGGTGCTCAAAGGAGCCGGAACCCTCGTGGCCGCACCCGAACATCCGCTGGCGATTAATTTGACCGGCAACCCCGGCATGGCCTCGGGCGGATCGGGCGATGTGCTGGCAGGAATTATCGCAGGCCTCGCAGGGCAGGGGATTCCTCCGTTCGAAGCTGCCTGCGCCGCTGTCTGGCTCCATGGCCGCGCCGGCGATCTCGCCGCCGCCGAAAAATCGCAGGCCTCCCTCATCGCCCCCGACCTCATCGAAAAGCTTCCCGAAGCCTTTCGCGCGGTCTCGTGCCGTTAGGCCAAGCGCGGGTTTTCTAAAAAGCAGAAGGAGATCGTGATGAACATGGGAAAGAGATTTTTGGTTTGGGTTTCGGTCTTTGTTTTGTTTGTGGTGCAGGGTGCCGAAGCAAAATCGCCGGCCCATGTTTTGCAATCGCCGAATAAAGAACTTGCGCTCCGGGTGGATTTTTCGGATGGAACTTTGAGCTATGCGCTGTCGTGGCAGGGAAAGCCGGTCCTTGCGCCTTCCGGGATGGGGGTCGAAATGGAATCGGGCGACAACGCCCCGTGGAAAATCAAGAGCGTCAAGAGAAGAACCATCGACGAACGATGGAAACCGGTGGTCGGAAAGCGCAACGTCGTGGAAAATCGGTGCAACGAAATGACGGTTTCGCTGGCGCGTCCGTCTAAAACGATGCCGCAGATGGATGTAGTGTTCCGTGCCTACGACGGGGGCGTTGCTTTTCGCTATGTGCTCAAGGGCAAGGAAGGAAGGCAGCTGGTCGTTGCCAAAGAGCTCTCCGAGCTTAACTTTACCTCCGACCTCCAGGCATGGAGCTATGCCGGGGAACGACGCCCGCTCGGCCCCGAAAAAATCTTGGCGATAAGGGGGAAACGCAAGTATCCAGTGGTGATGAAGGGCGATGGGGGCTATTGGCTTGTTGTCACAGAAGCGGCGTTGAGCGGGGTCGACAACTTCGACCTCTCCTTTTCGGGAGGTAAAACCGTAGCCCGCGTGCATATGGACCGCAGCCGGGTGGAGGCACCTGCGACCCTGCCCTGGCGCGTGATTATGCTCTCGGATAATCCGGCGGCGTTCGTCGATTCGGATATGCTGGCGAACCTTAGCCCGGAACCTTCCGGTGATTTCTCATGGGTCAAGCCCGGGGTTTCGTTGTGGGACTGGCGGGCGTGGGGGCACAAGGCAAAAGATGGATTCTGCTACGATCTGGAGATTGAATCGTGGAAGCGGTTCATCGATTTTGCCGGGGAAATGGAGATCCCGTATTTGTTGCTGGATGCCAACTGGTATGGCCCTGAGCATTCCGACCTCTCCGATCCTTTCAAGGGCGGCAAGGCGGCCCAGGTGCGCGAAGCCCTCGACTATGGCCATGAAAAAGGCGTGGGGCTGATTCTCTACCTGAACGACCAAGCTTCCGTGAATTTCAATATCGAGAAAATCGCAAAAGCCTACGCCGACTGGGGCGCAGTCGGCATCAAGTATGGATTCATGCGCGGGGGGAACCAGCAAAAGGTCTGCAAGACGGAGCGGGTGGTCAAGGCCTGTGCGCAAAACAAGCTGCTCGTCAATTTCCACGACGGCCCCATCCCGCCGACCGGCCACGAACGCACCTGGCCAAACTGGAACACCCGCGAATATATCCACGCCCAATCGGACGCCAAACGAACGCACGCTCCCGGCGATTTTGTTTTGATGGCCTACCTCAACACCATTGCCGGCCCCGTGGATGGGAACCACGGCATGTTCGACCACGAAAAGTCGGTGGCCGAACGCCCCAGAATGTTTGCGGAACTATACTCGACCATCGTCGCCGAGGCGGCGAGGACGTTGATCCTCTATTCCGGCCTGACTGTTATTCCCGATTCGCCCGATTCCTACCGGGAGCATCTGGAGCTGTTCAGGTTTATCGCGGCGCAGAAGCAACCATGGCGACAGAGCCGCACGCTTTCCGGCGAATTCGGCCAGTGGATCACCACCATGCGACAGGCTCGGGACGGGGTTTTCCTAGTGGCCTCCGCTACGGACGAAAATGCACGCACCATTGAAATCCCGCTGGATTTCCTTGGCTCGGGAAGCTACGACGCGGTGGTCTATGAAGATGCACCGGATGCGCACTACAAAACCAATCGCGATGCCTACAAAATTCGGCATAAAACCGTCATCTCCACCGACGTGATCCAAGCAAACCTCGCCCCCGGCGGCGGGCTCTGCATGATTATTCGTGAAAAGTGAAAAGTGATGAGTGATGCGTGATTTTCCTTTACTGGGTTTTAACCATGCGGAAAATTTTCACGCCTCGCGCATTACGGCTGGCTGATGCGTGGCTTGGAGAACGGTCTGCCAGAACCAGCTTTGCGGATCGATGGTTTTGCGCGCGCCGATCATGGGGATTGGCAGGTGCACGAGCCGGTCGTGGTGTAGCCCAACAATCAGGTTGGTCTTCCCGGCCATCGCCGCATGCACGGCATTGCTGCCGAGCCGCAGGCAATACATCGAGTCGTTGGCATTGGCGCGGCGGCTGCGAATATTGTAGCTCGGGTCGAAATACTTGACATTCACTTCCGTGCCATCCGCCTTGAAGGCGGTTTTTATTTCGTCCTTCAGCAGAAGTCCGATGTCGTTGAGGTTCTTGTTGCCGGACTTGTTGTTGCCAAGATGGGCTTCGAACAGATTCTGCCCCGCGCCCTCGGCCACAACGACCACGGCGTGCTCTTTGCTGCGCAGGCGGTTCTTGAGGTGGGTCAGGAATCCATTTTCCCCGTGGAGATCGAACGGCACTTCCGGCACCAGGCAAAAGTTCACATTGCTGTTGGCCAGCGCCGCGCTGGCGGCGATCCAACCGGACTCGCGGCCCATCAGCCGGACAAGCCCGACGCCGTTGCGATAGGCCTTGGCTTCGGAATGCGCGTTGGTAATAATATCCCAGGTGGCTTCAACCGCGGTTTCGAAACCGAAGGAGCGCTGGATCAGGCTAACGTCGTTGTCGATCGTTTTTGGAATGCCAACCACGGCAATCGGCAGGTTGCGCTTCTTGACGCCTTCGACAATGTCACGCGCCCCGCGCTGCGTCCCGTCGCCGCCGATCGTGAAGAGAATATTCACGCCGTAGTGAAGCAGTGTATCGATAATCTCGTCGGTGTCCTGCGCGCCGCGCGACGACTTCAGGATCGTGCCGCCCTTTTCGTGGATCTCGTCGGTGTTGTCGGTGGTGAGTTCGATGGGATAGTGGTAGTACTTCGCCACCAAACCTTCGTAGCCATACTTGAAACCGAGCACGCGTTTGACGCCATAGCTTTCGAGACTGCAAAACGTCAGCGCGCGGATCACGTCGTTGAGTCCCGGGCAAAGCCCGCCGCAGGTCACAATGCCTACCGTAACCTCTTCAGGATTGAAAAACAGCTTTTCCCGCGGGCCGGCCAATTCGAAATATTCAATATCTTCAATATTTTCGAGAGTGGAAAGATCCTGGGTGCGGTCGTTGCAGGCAATCGCTTCGCCGTTGTAGAAGCGGTTGATCTGCCCCTTGAGTGGCGAGGTGAGCGTGGGATTTCCAAGGACGTCGGTTCGGATGATTTTCGGAGTGCTCATGGGTTGCTCCTGCTAGAATTGGGAAAGGAACCGCACGTCGTTCTCGTACAGGTTCCGGATGTCGTGGATGCCAAAAAGAATCATGGTGATGCGCTCAATCCCCATGCCGAAGGCAAAGCCGCTGACGGCCGATGAATCGTAGCCCACGGAATTGAATACGTTGGGATCGACCATGCCCGCGCCGAGAATCTCGATCCATCCGCTCTTCTTGCAGACGCGGCAACCCTTTCCATTGCAGACGTGGCAGGTGAAATCCACCTCCACGCTCGGCTCTGTGAACGGGAAAAAGTGCGGGCGGAAGCGGATCTTCACATCCGGCCCCATCAGCTCGCGGGCAAAATAGGAAAGCGTACCCTTTAAGTCGGCCAGCGAAACAAGCTCGTCCACATACAGCCCCTCCACCTGATGGAAGTTTGCGCTATGTGTCGCATCCGGCGTGTCGCGGCGGTAGCAGCGGCCGGGGGAAATAATGCGTACCGGCGGCTTGTGCTCCATCATATAGCGCACCTGCACCGGCGAGGTGTGGCAGCGCAGCAACTCGCCGTTCTCCAGATAGAACGTATCCTGCTCGTCGCGTGACGGATGGTCGGCCGGCGTGTTGAGCGCGTCAAAGTTGTTCCAGACGGTTTCGACATCCGGACCGTCGGCCACGGTGAATCCGAGTGTTTGGAAAATCTGGGTGATGCGGTCTGTAATCTGCGTGATCGGATGGCGCGTGCCCAGTCCTTGCCACTGGCCCGGCTGGGTCAGGTCGAAACCGGCTCCACCCGTTGCTCCGCCGCCCGCAAACTCCGCCTGTTTTTGCTTAATCAGTTCCGTTAGTTCGTTCTTCAGCTCGTTGACGGTTTTCCCGAACATTGGCTTTTCATCCTTCGCAACGTTTTTAAGCTCCTGCATCACTTTTGGTAATAGCCCCTTGCGACCGAGATAGTCGATGCGCACCTGCTCGATCGCCGCCGCATCCGTTGCCGCCTGTGCCTCGCCAAG
>DAOVNC010000069.1 GCA_030630445.1 Kiritimatiellales bacterium
AATCCCCTGGAGCGTTCAGCCGAGCGCATAGAGTTTAACGGTGGCCTTGAAAAAACCGGAATCCTTCGCGAACTGCCAGGCGCCATCGGCGAAACCGTGAAAGAGCAGGGGAGGGCGATAGGCGGCGCGGTCAAATCCGTTAGCCGGTCCGTGAATCGAACGCTCATTATCGTGGCCGTCGTTGCCGTGGCCGGTGCGCTGGTGGTCTACCGCAATGAAGTAAGGAAGGCTACCGAAGCCACCGCCCAAGCGGTCAAAAAGGTGATTAACTAATGGACACGCTCCTCATCCAGCTTCTTTTGTGCGCGCTGACTCTTCTGGGTGGCCTCGCAGTTTACATCCTTCAGCAAACCCGAGCCGATCTAAAGGACCGGCTCAAAGACCAGGACAGTGCAATCACTCGATGCCATGAGCGCATTGACGGTCACGTAGAGAATCATTCGATCCACACCGTTTCCATAAACCAAACCTAACCCAAGGAGAAATACATGAGTAAGATAGCCGTAATTGCAATGCTGGTAATGTTGAGTGCCGTCACTTCGTTCAGTGCCATAGGGTCACGTGACATCCAACAATGGGAATCCGACAACCAGGGGAAAATTGAATCGGTGGAGAATACCGCCGAAGTGCTCGGTACTGTACTCGCACCTACCACGGGCGGTTTGTCCCTGGTGGTGGTCAAAATCTTCTCGCTGATTACCGCAGCCTTTTTCGGAATCAACCGAACGGTGGCAGCTCACAAGCGACGGCGGATCATTGAGGAAGTCGACGCAAATCCGGAAACACCGAGTGTCGCTGCCCAGGTGGCAACCCAGGCCGCGAAGTCTACCGTGAACGCCATGGCCGGAATCAGCTAACTGCCTGAGAATGCAAAAATCAAATCAGCCGTGTGCTATCGGCTGATTTTTTCAATCCCTTAAGCAGAGGTGAATCACCATGCCGCAACTTGATCTATTCGGGCACAGGAAAAAGGCCAGGCGCAAGCCAACCAAAAAGAAGGCTACCGTAAAAAAGGCTTCAGCCCGGAAAAAACCCGCAGCCAGAAAAAAGACCAAGACCACGGCCAGGAAGAAAACCAGCTGTGTGAAAGTCAAAGGCTACACGGTCAAAAGCCACGTACGTAAATCGCCATCCGGGAAACGGAAAAAACGGTGAGAAGTACTGCGCAAATCTGATTTCGCGATTCTGGGGAGGTTAATTTGAAAATTATTTTCACTTTTTTTTCACCCCTATTTTCAGGGGGGCAAGTTGCTAACAATTACTAACAGAATTGCTTACAATTACTACGTCGCATAATATATCTTATGTCTATACATATATCCGGAAACGCTCTAGATATGGTGTCTTTCTGGAATTATTGAACAAACAGCCACTACAACAAAATGCGCGGCGCGGGACTTGTTTTCGTCAGAATAGCTTCCCTTCCTGACTGGGTGCTGGTGATGTTCGACAAAATAATTATGGACAAAATGATTCCTGAAAACTTCGATAAATGTTTTTGGCAGAAAAATGACAGGTAAAATATGGGACCTGCCGTTCCTTGTTCATTTTTTTGCCATCTCATTTTTCTGCCTATCAATTTAAGCTCGGGACGTAGACAGATGCCCTTGCGCTTTTGCGCTCCTTTGTGGCTGCTCTCAAAGAAGATCGAGCTGGTTGAGTTCGGCGACGGGTCGGAAGGTCTTGCGGTGCGCAGGTGTTGCCCCATGCTTTTTGAGAGCGTCGAGGTGCTGCCGGGTACCGTAGCCTTTGTGGCTGGCGAATCCATATTCGGGATATTCGGCATCCAGCTTGACGAGGATGCGGTCGCGCGTGACCTTGGCGATGATACTGGCGGCGGAGATGGAGATGCTGAGCGCATCGCCCTTGACGATGCTGCGGGATTCGCAGGGCAAGCCTTTGACGGGCAGGCCGTCGACCAAGGCGAACTGGGGATTGATTTGCGAGGCCGCGAGCGCCATGGCTTTGTGCGTGGCTTTGAGAATATTGATCTGGTCGATCTCTTCGGACTCGATGATTCCGATTCCGATGGTTACGGATTTTGATTTGGTCAGGAGTTCGAAATATTCCTCGCGGCGGATTTCGGTCATGACCTTTGAGTCGGTCAGTTTTTCGAAGGTTGAACCCAACTCGTTCCGGATGTATTCCGGATCGAAGATCAGGGCGGCGGCAACGACGGGTCCCGCCAGCGGCCCCCTACCCGCTTCGTCGATTCCGGCTAGACGCAAAAAACCCGACGCCCATGCTTCTTTTTCATAAAGCAGGACATCGGGCATTTGGCTATTTCCGATTTTTGATTTTTGATTGCCGATTTACTGAACTCCAGCGGCGTTGCTCTTCTTATTAAAAGCGGCTGCAAACCCACAAATCGACCCGAATAGATAATTTGCGAATGCAAATATGCGCCATCGGCGCGGTTAATCGAAAATCGCCACTCAAAAATGCCTATACGCGGCGTTCTTTAATGCGGGCTTTCTTACCGGCGAGGTCGCGCAGGTAGTAGAGTTTGGCGCGGCGAACCTTGCCGTGGCGCTCGATTTCGATCTTGTCGACGCTCGGGCTGTTTAGCGGGAACACGCGCTCGACACCTTCGCCATAGGAGATGCGGCGGACGGTGATGGATTCTGTGACGCCGGATCCCTTGCGGGCAATCACGGTTCCTGAGAAGAGCTGGACGCGTTCCTTGTCGCCTTCTTTAATTTTGTAGTGGATGCGGATGGTATCGCCGATGACGAAATCCGGATGACGATCCTGGGTGGCCTGTTCCTGTTTGATTTTTTCTATCGTATTCATAAATCTCTCTCTGTTTGCTTTTGGTTGAGAAGCGCTTGATAATAGTCAACTTCGTTTTGTGGTCAAGGGTTGTTTTCGCCATTTTCACCGTTGCTTCCGAGCAGGTCGGAGCGCCGTTCCTTGGTTCTTTTCAACGCTTGTTCATGTCGCCATTGGGCAATCTTTCCATGGTCGCCAGTGAAGAGGATTTCGGGCACCTTCATGCCTCTGAATTCGGGCGGGCGCGTGTATTGCGGATATTCCAGCAAACCCGAGGAAAACGACTCGTCCTCCGTGGCCACCTCCCCGCCGCCAAGCACACCGGGGCGCAGCCGGGCGATGGCATCGATTACGACGGCGGCGGAGAGCACGCCATTGGTCAGCACATAGTCGCCAATGGAGATTTCTTCGTCCACGAGGGTTTCGCGGATGCGTTCGTCGACCCCTTCGTAGTGACCGCAGATAAAAACGAGGCGGTTGTGCTTGTCGGCCAGCCGACGGGCATCGGCCTGCTTGAAGGTCTTGCCTTGGGGCGTCATCAGGATGACATGGCTTTCAGGTGTCTTGACGGATTCGACGGCGGCAAACATGGGCTCTGGCTTCATCACCATGCCGGGGCCGCCGCCAAACGGGCGGTCATCGGTGGTGTTGTGCCTATCGGTCGTGAAGTCGCGCAGATTGACCATGTTGAATTCCACAAGGCCTGCGGCGGCGGCACGCTTCATCATGCTTTCTTGCAGGAAGCCGTTGAGCATCTGCGGAAAGAGGGTGATGACATCTATTTTAAGTGCTTGGTTCATTTTGTCTATGTGGCGCGGACTTTCTGGTCTGCACAGGGCAGGCTGGAAAGCCTGCCCCACATGCAAAAGAAAAGAGCGGCCAACCGGCTCGCTCTTTTCGTGGGATCCATGGGTTTGAACCTTCTAGTCGACCACTTCGAGCAGAGCCTTGCGGCCTTGCTTGGCGGCGATGGAATTAAGGAGCGTGCGCATGGCCCCCACCGTCTTGCCGCTTTTGCCAATGATCTTGCCGATATCCTTTGCGTTGCAGCGCAGCTCGAAGATGATGGTCTTTTCTCCATCGATCTCGGTGATCTGCACCTCGTTGGGTGCGTCGACCAGCGACTTTGCAATGCTTTCAAGTATGGCTTTCATGGACTAGGCTTTTTCTTCGGTTGCGTCTTCTTCCGCCGGGGCTTCCACGGTTTCTTCGACAACAGGTTCCTTGACTTCTTCTTCAACAGGAGCCTCTTCAGCAACGGCCTCTGCCGCTTCTTCCGTAGCTTCTTCCGCTTCGACTGCGGCAATCGGAACTTCCTCTTCGGTCACTTCGCCGGCAACAGCCTGCTCGACCGGCAGGGTGCGGGCTTTCTTGATCAGGCTGGCGGCGGTGTCGGAAGGTTGTGCGCCATTGCCCAGCCAGTAGTCGACCCGATCGAGATTCAGCGAAAAGTTATTACCTTCCAGCTTGGGGTCATACCAACCGAGGGTTTCGATGAAGCGTCCGGTCGGTGCGCGGCGCCCGTCCTGAACAATCACCCGATAGAAAGCGGCGTTTCTGCTGCCCATTCTGCGTAGTCTAATTTTTACTGCCATAGTGTGTTTTCTCCGTAGTATAAATCTCTACCTCTCCGGTAAAAGCGCTACTTTCTAGTCAACTTCTTCAAGCGTAGCAACCTTTTTTCCATCTTTTTGAACTGTTTCCCCATTTTCCCCGTCTGCTCGAACCGCTTGAGCAACTGGTTCACATCCGCCAGCTTGCGTCCGCAGCCAGCGGCAATACGGAGTCGTCGGCTCCGGTCGATCTCCTTCGGATGCCGCCGTTCCCAGGTTGTCATGCTCTGGATGATCGACTCGAATTTCTTCATTTCGACCTCCGAGGAGGCCGCGGCGGCCTGTTTTTGCTGGGTCGACATTTTCATCATGTCGCCCGGCATCATATCGAAAAGGCTCTCCATCGAACCCAGCTTCTTCATCTGCTTGATCTGGGAAAGGAAGTCCTCGAGGTCGAGCTGGTTGTTCATCAGCTTTTCCTGCATTTTCATGGCATCCTTCTCGTCCACCACGCCCTGCGCCTTTTCCACAAAGCTAACCACATCGCCTTTGCCGAGGATGCGCGCCGCCATGCGGTCGGGATAGAACGGGGTCAAATCGTCCATCTTTTCGCCGCTACCCGTCATCAGGATCGGACAGCCGGTCACAGCATGGACGGAGAGCGCCGCCCCACCCCGCGCGTCGCCGTCGAGCTTGGTCAGGATCATACCCGTCAGGCCGACGGCCTCGCGGAAGGCTTCGGCCACATTGACGGATTCCTGTCCGATGGCGGCATCGAGCACAAGTACCGCGTTGCGCGGCTCGGTCCATGCGCGGAAATGCTTCAATTCGGCAATCAGCTCATCGTCCACCTGGAAGCGGCCGCCGGTGTCGTAGATCACCACATCGTATTTTCCATCCTTGGAAAACTGTGCCGCACGCTTGCCGAGCATTGGAACGGTTTCGCCGGGTTCCGGTTCCAGGATATCGACCCCCACCTGCTTCGCCAAAATAGAAAGCTGCTCGACGGCGGCGGGTCGACGGATATCGCACGCGACGAGCAAAACGCGACGGCCCGACTTTTTCCAGCGGTTGGCCAGCTTGCCCGCCGTGGTGGTCTTGCCTGAACCGTGCAACCCCATCAGCATCACCGAGGCGGGATGCCCCGTCAGATCGAACTCCTTGTGCGCGCCACCCAACAGTTCGACGAGTTCGTCGTTCACGCGCTTGATGATCTGCTGGCCGGGCGTAACGCTATCGAGCACTTCCTCGCCCATGCAGGAATCCTGCACGCGCTTCACAAAGTCGCGCGCGACGCGGAAGTTGACATCGGCCTCAAGTAGCGCCAGGCGCACTTCGCGCAACGCGTCCTTCACGTTTTTCTCCGACAGCTTGCCGTAGCCGCGCAGGTTTTTGAAGGTCTTCTGGAGTGCGGTGGATAGGTTTTCGAACATGGGATTCAGTTATTGGTTAATGGTTCTTCGTTATTGGGAAGCCAGATAGTTAAGCGTAAACCCCGGTTTTTTCAAACCACTAAACCAGACTAATTGCCCAAATCCATTGCATCGTAAACCGCACCGCCCTACAGTGCCCTCTCCTCAAACAAGGAATAGAACCCATGACCCATAACGACACGTTGCGCCGCCTGCGCTACGCGCTGAACATCAACGACGCCAAAATCGCGGAAGCCGTCGCCCGCACTGGACGGGACACGACGGCAGACGAAGTCGTCAACTGGCTAAAACGGGAAGACGAACCCGGCTACACCGAACTCTCCCCCGCCCTGCTCTGCCGCTTTCTTGACGGCCTCATCATCGACAAACGCGGCCCCCACCCCAGCGGAGCCATGCCGGAACCGCAGGAATTCCTTTCCAACAATGAAATCCTGAAAAAACTACGGATCGCCCTCGAACTGCAGGCCGACGGAATGGTTGCCATTTTCAAGCGGGTTGAATTTACCGTAACCAAAGCCGAACTTGGAGCCTTCTTCCGCCGCCCCGAGCACCGCAATTTCCGCAAATGCCCCGAGCAAGTCCTGAAGAAATTCATCAAAGGCCTCAGCACGAAACCCTGATCTTCGGAGGGAGTTCAGAAGATCGTCGACCGCAAAGACGCTAAGAAGCAAAGGAAGGAATAACGCGATGATGTAGAGAACGCTTCACCCCGCAGGGGACACGAAGTGAGGCTGGCGCGAAGCGACGGCAATGAAGAGCAACGAAATGGCAACCGTTGCCCGGCCGCAAAGCACCGCCTCCCTTCGGGTAGGCGGTCTCTACACCTTGGTTGATGGTCTCAATATTTATCCGCCGGATCTATAGCGTCTTTGCGGTCGATAAACAAACCGTGGGCCCTAAACGTTCTCCGTTCCCCTGCCGGTGCCAGATTTCGGCCCCCCATCCCGCGGCGTGATTCCCGCCTTAATGCGTTCCATCTTCAGCAACGACCCGATTTTTTGTGCACTTTCCCTGCCACAACCCGCTCCTGATTATATGATAAACGGATATTTTACCCCTTAAACACCCAGTTTGGAGTCGGTTTATATGATATATGACGTATTCAGACGAGAGTCTCCAAGGGTTGTTTATTGATTTCCGGGACTCTTTTTGAAACGGCTACTCGACGCGCAGAATTTTCAAGGAAGATCCGACCCGGAAGGAAAAGGTGTCGCCTTGCAACTTATCGGCGAGCGCCGCACCGACCGGCGACTCAGGAGTAATAACGGTCACTTCGTGGCCATCAATCATTAGCTCGATGCCGCCCCCGCAATGGAGCAGAAAAAAGAGCAGGGTCTCGCCGCCGGAATCCACCTCCACCAAGGCGCCGGGTCCGATCGGTCGGCCGGTAAAGTCCGCCGCAACGAAGCTGCGGAGGTTGTGGACGTCGGCGGCCAGTGACTGGAACTGCTGCGCGTGACCGCGTGCCAGATAGGAGGCTTCGAGTCCGCAAGTATCCCACTTTGTTTCCGCACGCGCTTCGCTATCGGTCGCACCGGCAGAGGCCTGTTCGTTCGCGGCGAGCTGTCGGCGCAGGTCTTCTTCCAGCTCCGCGAGCAGGGCTTTTAAAATCATCGGTTTATTCATGCAGGGAGCTATACCCTTTTTACCCTGAAACCTGAACCTGAAAAGCGGTGAAAGCCGCGACGACCGGAATTTGCATCCATGTTCATGGGCGGTTACAATCCACGCCGTTGAACAGGAGATTTTCCATGGTTAAGATTTTTACGAAAACGGGCGACAAGGGCGAGACGGGACGGTTTGACGGAACGCGCGTTCCGAAGAACGATCCACTGATTGAGGTGAACGGCACGATTGATGAATGCAACTCGTTCATCGGAGTGGCGAGAAGCTTCACCGAAGATGGGCGGCTAGACGATATTCTCAAGGGTTTCCAGAGCCTGCTGATTGTTGCGGGTTCGGAGGTGACCAATGTAGGAAACGACGGCCGCCTCCCCTTCATTGCCGATGACGATATCCATGCATTGGAAGATTTGATCGATGATCTGGAGGCGGAAATCCCGCCGCTGACCCAGTTTATCCTCCCGGCCGGGGGCAAGGTTTCCGCACATCTGCATCTGGCGCGCACGGCGTCGCGCAAGGCTGAACGGCGGTTGGTCACGTTGCAGGAAACGATGGAGATCAACAAAACCCTGCTCGCCTACTTCAACCGCCTGTCCGACACCCTCTTCGTCCTCGCCCGCCACGCCGCCCACCAGGATGGCGGAACGGATGAGGTTTGGGTCAATCCGTAGCCGCCTTGGGTTTTATAATTCAACCAAACGCACCGAGGCATTTTCCCGGCGAACCCATGGATGGTCGTTAAGGTTGCGGTGGTCGGCTTCCCACACAAGGATCTGACAGGTCGCCAGCGGTTCGGGCAGGACAAATTCAATGGCGATTGCCCCGTTGGTTCCGCCCGCCAGAACGCGTGCTTCGAGACCGGTCGAGGTGCGATAGGTTCTTCCGCCGTCGAGCTTCGACCAAGCAAATCTTTTAAGTCCATATTCCTGTATGCGTTGCCTCCCGCCTTGCAAGACCAGAGCATGGGTTCCCTTTCGGTGCAACTGAACGCCCGCCCCCATCAGGGGCGGCGGATCGCCAGGCTTCCAGAGGGTTCCGTTTTGTCCGGGCATCATGGTCAAAACATCCACCGAGAGTTCGGGGTCGTTGAGAACAACCCGCAGGATTTCCTGCGTGAATTGCGCGCGGACAAACATTCCGGGTTGGTTGACGATCAAGAGATGCCCGCCTTTATTAATTTTCCCGCGCACGGATTCGATCTGTTGCGTCATCTCGCGAACCGAGCCGGGCTGGTCGGTGATCTCGATATGCTTGCCATAAAGCTTAACCGCGTGAAAGGCGACGTAGGCTCCGAGCAACACCGCGAGCGGAGTTTGCCACTTTTTCGGGCGGGTTGAAACCAGCAAGCCGAGCAGGGCCACGAAGGCCACGGACGGCAGGTAGAGATAGCGTTCGCTCAGATAGACAAAGCTGGCGGGTAGCCAGGTTGTGGCCCCGAGCAGGAGCAACAACCAAAAACGTCCATCGCGCCGGAGAACGAAACCAAAACCAAGCAACAAAAGAATGGCAAGCGCGGGAGCCAACCCACTGTTCATGGCGGAAATAGTTTCCGCATCGGCAAAAGGAACCGTCCATTCCGCAAACAGCAGGTTGCCGGAATAGCTGCGTAGCTGAAGCCAGAGATGTTCACCGAAACCAGGGTGCAGCGGGGAAATGAGATAGGGATAAACGAAGTCGCTCCCCTCGCCCGCCAAGGCCAATTGCTTGATGCCGAGCACCGCCGCTGCCGCCAGGCCATATGCGGCATAGAGCTTCCATTCGATGCGGCGGCGGGAAACAAAATGGTCGTAGGCCATCAATACCACCGGTGCGGCAACAACTAATTCCTTGGTGATGAACCCGAAGGTGAAACAGAGCACCGCCCACCATCGCAGCGCGGGTCGGTCGTCATTTGACACATGCAGGGCGATGGTTCCGAGAAATCCCAGTGCGGCAAGCGAATCGGTGCGCCCGGCGACATACCAGATGCACTCCCCATGCGTCCAAAGCGCGGCAAAAAGCGCGGTCGACAGGATGGTCGGGAGGCCGGGCCCCAGCCAACGGTGCAGAAGGAATCCAACCAACATCGCGCACCCAAGATGAATCAGAACATTGGTTAGAGTCAGGCCGAAGGGATATTGATCGCCCCACACGTGCCAATCGAGCGCATAGGACAACACCACCGTCGGACGGAAAAAATGAACAAGGCCATCCTCCTCCATAAACCAAAGATGATCCCACCGGTTTTCGACGGTTGCCGCCTCGGCAACCGCCATGTTGCCTGCCGCTACTTGCTGGATGTTGTGAAGATAGCGATAGTCGTCTGCCTCCAAGCGCGGTGCCTTTAGCGCCGGCCACGAAACCGCCAGCACAATCAGAAGACACAGCAGATGGCTGAAGAGCAAGCTGGTTCGCTGGGCAGTCAAACCAGATTATTTCCTTTGGCTCGGCGGTTCGTCCGGCACCTCATACTGTTTTTTCAACCGGTCGAGTTCCTTTTCCAGCTTCTTGGTTATCCCCGCATATTCCGGATTGCCGTGGATATTTTTCATTTCGGTGGAATCTTTTTCGAGGTCGAAGAGTTCCCACTCCTCGCCTTCGGGGACATCCTTGCCATAGAAGCGGATCAGCTTGTAGCGGCCGTTGAATACGCCCTCGTGGCGGCGGACGCTATGCGCTCCGGGATATTCATAGTAGTGGTAGTAGAGCGATGTCCGCCAATCCTTCGGCGTCTCGCCCTTGAGTAGCGGAACAAGGCTCTTGCCCTGCATGTCGTCCGGAATCGGCGCGCCGGCCAGATCAAGGAAGGTTTCGGCAAAGTCGATGTTCTGCACGAGATCGGTATTGACGGAGCCGGGCTTGATCTTTCCCGGCCAGTAGGCAATCAGGGGCGTGCGGAAGGATTCTTCATACATGAAACGCTTATCGAACCAACCGTGCTCACCCATGTAGAAGCCTTGATCGGAGGAATACATCACGATGGTGTTCTTATCGAGCCCTTGTTCTTTCAAAGCTTGGAGGACACGGCCTACGTTTTCGTCGACAGCCCATGTGCAGCGCAAGAAATCCTTCATGTATTGCTGGTATTTCCATTTGACCAGTTCCTTTCCTACGGGTTTGTTGGCCTCGAACCATTCATTGCGGGCGACATACTGTCCACCGGGTTTGGCAAACCTCTGCCCAACCTTTAGATCTCCCTCCATGCGCATCGTCCTTTCGATGCTCATGTCTTGTTTATGGGCGGCGGTAGCGCGGGTGGCATAGTCGTCGAACAGGTTGGCCGGTTCGGGGATGTCGACATCTGCATACTTTCCCATATGCCGCTCGGCGGGTTGCCAGTTGCGGTGCGGCGCCTTGTGGTGAATCATCAGCATGAACGGCTTGCTTTTGTCGCGCTTGTTTTCCAGCCAATCGAGCGCCTTGTCGGTAATGATGTCGGTGGTATAGCCCTCGTACTTTGTTTTTCCTTCTTCGGTGACAAAGGAGGGATTGTAGTAGGCACCCTGCCCCGGCAACACCTCCCAATAGTCGAAGCCCTGCATCTTTCCGGCAAGATGGATCTTTCCGACCATGACGGTTTGGTAGCCGTTTTTCTGAAGGATCTTTTGGAACTGCTGCTGGTCGTGGTTAAACGGTCCGCGGTTGTCGATCTTTCCATTCAGATGGCTATGTTTTCCTGTCAGCAGCGTGGCGCGGCTCGGCGCGCAGATGGAGTTGCCGACATAGGCGCGATCAAACCGCATGCCTTCGCGGGCCAGCCGGTCGATATTCGGCGAGGGATTGAGTTTCTGCAACCGCCCCCCGTAGGCACCGATCGTTTGATACGAATGGTCGTCTGAAAAGATCCAGACCATATTCGGCTTGTCTACGGCCTTCGCCCAGGCACCCAGTCCCATCAGAGCTATTACCAATATCATTCGTTTCATCGTATTCTCCTGTGGTTATAAATATAAAATCGCGGAATTTTTCTTGCCGAGTTTACTCATCTCTTTGCCGCCTGAATCGTTAGCTACTTCTCGGGCAAAGGTGTAGTGCGGGCCTCTCTGCTTGCCGAGGGCGCGCCCCCTTCGGGAGGCACGCGCTACACCCATGG
>DAOVNC010000158.1 GCA_030630445.1 Kiritimatiellales bacterium
GTGCATAAATATCATTACCAAGAAGGCCGGATGGCCCCCCGTTGGCCACGGAAAAGTTGACCTGACCGCTTGCCGCAGCGGCGATCAGCAAAACGCCTGCAATGCTGATTAGTTTATTAATTTTCATGCCATTCTCCTTTGTTTGCTTTTAGGTGTCATTACCCAAAAGACCTGGGGCCTTTTACCCCAAAATCCCTACACTTGTCAACGGGTGTTTTGTAATATTACACACCATAAAAGTATAATGTTTAAAATATGTAAACAATCTTAATTAACATGGTTTGTCTTAAATCATGAAAAGAGGGGGGGGGTAGGCCTTGTGCCGGGCAAAGATTTTCCAAAATTGGAGTCGGTTGCGATCATGGATTCAGGCATTTTCCCCGGATGTTTGAAATCCTCCATAGCGACGATGCCTTTGTGGCGGTGAACAAGCCGACGGGACTGCTGACGGTGCCGGGGCGGGGGGCGGACAAGCAGGACTGTCTCTACCATCGCGTGCTCGAACAATTCCCCGATGCACTAATGGTGCATCGGCTGGACATGGATACGTCGGGCCTAGTTCTTTTCGCCCGTTCACCGGAGGTGCAGCGCAATCTTTCGATGCAGTTTGAAAAGCGCGAAATTTCCAAGACCTATATCGCCGTCGTCGCGGGCATCATCGAAAAGGATTCCGGTGTGGTGGACTTTCCCCTGCGCAAAGATATGGAGCAGCGGCTTCCTCCGAAGCATCTGGTCGACTGCGTACGCGGCAAAAAGGCCATCACCGAGTGGCGCGTACTGGAACGCGGGGCACACACGACGCGCGTTGCGCTTTTTCCAAAGACGGGGCGCTCGCATCAGCTACGCGTTCACATGCAGTCCATCGCTTTTCCAATCGTTGGAGATCCCATCTACGGCATCCCTGCCGAGCGCCTGATGCTCCACGCCGAAACGCTGGAGCTATTCCATCCAGCCACCGGCGAACCGATTAGGCTTGAATGTCCCGCCTCGTTTTGACCCAATGCGCGGGTTGGAATTTCGACAAAATATTTATGGACAGAATGATTTAGTGGCAGAATCATTTCCCAAGCACCAAGCACCAAGCACCAAGCACCAAGCACCAAGCACCAAGCACCAAGCACCAAGCACCAAGCACCAAGCACTAGGAACTCATGAACGATCTACTTTACAAAGGCCATTTCAAGGGGCTCGACATTGCCTTCACCTATGCGGTTGCGACCCGGACGGTGAACGAGGCGGTCGTACGCCATAATTGCGATCCCGCCGCCGCGCATATTCTCGGCCGCTCGATGACCGGGGCGTTGCTGGCTTCCGCCGTGCTGCCGGAAGGCCAGAGACTGAATGCCTGTTGGCGATATCGGGGCGCGCTGAAAACCATTGTGGTTGACGCAGGGCAGGACAACACGGTGCGGGGTTTTATTTCTCCGCCGCATCTGGGCATGTATGGCGATGCGCACGATGAACTCTACGGGGAAGTGGGCGAATTGCAGGTGGTTGTTTCCAGAAAAGATGGAACCACTGCCAACTCCGGCACCACGCCCATTTCGCTGCACGATGCGGTGAACGATTTGGCCTACCACTATTGTATTTCCGACCAAGTCGAAACCGGTATGAGCGCGATGATTGGTTTCCGTCCCGATCCGGAAAATCCGGTACAGCTCTGCCAAGGCTGGATGATCCAGGCGCTGCCCAATACCGACCTCGAACGCTTCGACCGCATCCGCCGCCGGATGGACGAGGATGGCTTCTGCGAATTGCTTGGCCACGACAGCAATGCGGACGGCTATTTCGAGGAGATTGCCAAGTCGCTCGTTGGCGACGAATCCGGCTATGAAGGCCTGCACATGGAAACCTGCCCGACTCCGCAATTCCAATGCACCTGCTCCCGCGAAAAAATGGGCGCCGTCGTTCGCAGCCTTCCGATCCCCGAGCGAATGGAGCTGGTGAAGAAAAACGAACCCGTCGGCATCCAGTGCCAGTTCTGCAACGAACGCTACGAGCTGACCATCGACGAGTGCATCGTTGCGTGGAATCAAAAGCCGTCCGAATGAAATTCGGCGAGCCACTCCTTTTTGGCACTCTTCTTCGGCGCTACAAGCGTTTCCTCGCCGATGTTGAACTGGAAGATGGAAGTGTCATCACCGCCCATTGCCCGAATACCGGACGGATGACGACCTGCGCGGAGCCGGGCTGGCGGGTGGCGCTTTCCGATAGCCGGAACCCGAAGCGCAAGTATCGTTTCACATGGGAGCTGGTTCACAACGGAACGTGTTGGATTTGCGTCAATACCGGGCGTGCCAACGAAATCGCTTTTGAGGCGGTGGCGAGTGGAACGATCTCTGAACTCGCGGGCTACGCCGAGGTGCTACGCGAGCAAACCTTCGGAAACAGCCGTTTCGATCTGCTATTGCGAACGGGCGACGAACTTTGCTACGTAGAGGTCAAGAGCGTCACGCTGCTGGCGGAGGATGGGTGCTACGCCTTTCCGGATGCCGTCACCGAGCGCGGCCGCAAGCATCTTAACGAGCTGGTGGACGTGGTGAAGGCGGGCCACCGTGCCGCGATGCTCTACGTTATCCCGCGCTCCGATGGGACCGTCTTCCGCGCTGCCAATGAAATCGATCCCCAATATGCCGCTGCGCTGGCGGCGGCGCTCGATGCCGAAGTGGAAATGCACGTTTGGCGTGCCCATGTTTCGCCACAAGAGATCCAACTGGCCAGTCCCGTGGCTATTCAACCGGCGTAAATGCCCGTTGCGGTAGCGGGCTTGGGAGCGACGTGGCGGTCGGCATGTTTAAAGCGACCCGAGCCCCAGCATCTGCTTGCTCAGTTCGATTTGCTCGTGCTGCTCCATCACCAGCAGGTTTTCGAATACTTCGCGCACCTTGTCCGAGAGCGAGCGCTGGGCCATTTCCCGATAGAACTTGATCAGGCAGGCATCGAAGTGCATCGCCACAGCCATCACGTCGTCCACTTCCATTTCCGGTTTGATGGTGAATTCACAAATTTCAGCGATCTGGGTTGCCTCGGAGCCAAACTTGAAATAGGTGTCGAGCACGTTGTCCGAAACCTGTTCCTCGTATTGCACGAGGCAGTCGTCGAGATATTTTTCATGCCGGCTCATATAGTCGAGCAGGGCGCGTGTGCGCTCCTTGCTGGCCGATTCCTTGAGTTCTTCGTAGAAGACACGTAGTTTTTGGTGGAACTCCCGTGCATGTTCGAGCACGTCCTTTGTTTGATCGAATGCCATATCATACTCCCTTCGTTCTTGCTTGAGTTTAAACCGCCACAGGGGGGTGTCAATCCGGCACTGGTCTAAATAAGAGCGGGTTATTGGGCCGACGATGAAGGAGCTGGTTGAAGTTATTGGCGGGTTGTTATCCTTGGGTCTTTTGGTTAGGGTTCTATCTTAAACGAACAAGGAGTAATCATGAAGAAGAGCAAAGGGATGTTGTTGGTCGCGCTGGTCGCGCTGCCGCTTGCCGGTTTCGCGGAGGATGCCGTGACGAATACCACGTGGAAGAGCAGCCTTGCACTGGGTGCAACCTACAAGGATGGAAATACCGAAAAGTCGCTGTTTACGATGAATCTCCAGGGCGACCGCTTCTCGCCGGAGAATGACTGGATCAACAGCCTCTACGGGGAATATGGCAAGACCGAGGGCGACCAGACCGAAGGCAAGTTGCGGGGGCAGTCGGAATACCGCCACAAATTCGGTGGAAGGAATTTCTTTGGCGGCGTTTTCTCCGAAGCCTACCATGATACGATCAAGCAGATCCGAGTCCGGGTCAAAGTGGGTCCCAACCTAGGTTACTATTTCATCAATGAGGAAACCATGAAACTCGATGCCACGGCGGGTATCAACTATGTCTACGAAAGGACGGCGCTGACGGAAGGGGATCACGTGGAAGCCCGCCTGGCTGGAAACTATCTGTGGGATTTCTCCGAAATAGGCACCTACTACCTCAATGTGGAATACAGTGCAAATGTTGAAGATGCCGACGACGGCAATGGATTGTTCATTACTGGCGTGAAGAGCAAACTCAGCGACCAGTTAACGATATTCATCGAGCTGCGGGATGAATACGACAATCTGCCGGATGGCGCCGACATCGACCACAACGATGTGACCATCATTGCCGGCCTTGCCTACGACTTCTAATTTCCAATCTTTGGATAATTTTAAACCAGGTATTGCTTGGCCCTGTGCGAGTGTGGTGTGCGCTTCCATTCCAATGGAGCACGCCTCAGTTGCTCCGGCAAAAGCCCACCACGTCGCGGTAGGGCATTGATCCACCGAACAGGTCGAGGGCGGAACCGATCGTGACGTCGATCCTTCCCTGTCCAACTCCATCCAATCGGGCGAGGTCGTCGAACGAGCGGACGCCGCCGGCATAGACGCATGGGATCGGTGAATGCGCGGCGAGTAGCTGGATCAATTCCTCGTCCATGCCTTGCTGTTTGCCTTCCACATCCACGCCGTGCACCAGGAATTCGCAGCAGCTTTCCGATAGTTGGGAAAGCGATCCGGCATCCACCGCGATTTCCGTGAAGGTTTGCCAGCGGTCGGTGACGACAAAGTATTGGCCATCCTTCTTGCGGCAACTCAGGTCGAGTACCAGCCTCTCTTTCCCAATCTTGGTAACGAGTTGGTTGAGCCGATCCGAATCAAGCCGACCGTTCCGGAAAATCGTTGAGGTAACAATCACCTGCGCCGCGCCGGCTTCAAGCCATTCGGCAGCGTTGTCGGCCGTAATGCCGCCACCCACCTGCAGTCCGCCCGGCCATGCGGCGAGCGCTTCGCGCGCGGCCTCGTCGTTGCCGGAGCCCAGCTTGATCACATGTCCACCGGTAAGGCCGTCGCTTTTATAGAGTTCGGCATACCATGCCGGCGACTGCTCTGAGACAAAGTTGGTTTCCGGCTCCTGGCCATCCGCCAGGGAACCGCCGACGATCTGTTTCACTTTGCCATTATGCAAGTCGATGCAGGGTCTGAATTTCATGGTTCGGTAGGGATGTTGGGACAATGAATCGAGTGATTTAGAAATTGTGCAGGATCAATCCTTTTTCCCACTGTTAAATTTTAGAAGTCTATTCCAATTGATCATCCCGTCATCATCGCAAAAATCTGTGATGAATTCTTTGGAGAATCGATTTTTTGCCTTGGCCCATTCTTCATTGAAGAGCTCCTTATGCTGGGAAGGTAGGGAGCGCATGCTTTCAATTATTTTTATGTAGCAATCTGGATCACCGGTCAGTTCACTCCAAAATACTTGGCCGGAAAGCTCTTTAAAAATTTTATTTTCATTGGGATCTGAATTTTTTCGGCCATACGAATAGCCAACGATGGCCTCGAAGTGTTTTTGGAGTTTCATCATGCGACTGCGGAGGGCTTGAAACTCCTGATTCTGTCGACGCCGACTTTGCGCGTTGAATACCGAGGGGCCCGACTTTACCGCAATGGCTTTGTATGCAGTGTCGGTTTCGATTACGATATCAACACCTTCGGTCGGGGAAGGCGAGCCGTTCCCCAAGTCTTTGGCAAGCGGTTCGAAAAAAGCGTCTCCGAAGATGGTTTCGTCTGAAGATGACATGAAGTCGTTTAGGAGACGTTCGATTATTTCATTGGCATCTAGCAATCCGACTGCCTTGAAAAGAAAGGGGTTCTTGCGTCGGAGGGTCCTTTTGAGTTGGAGCGTTGATAGTTTTGCAATTCGACGGGCATAGAATTCATTTAGTCGGGTTTGAACTGCGTCGTTCAGTTGCTTCTCATCCATCTTGTAGCTCCTCATAGTTCACCAGATATTTTAATAGGCTTCGTCCTATCTGATGGCCAAGCCCAACGGGAACGGCATTACCAATTTGTCTGTATTTTGCAGCAATGGATCCTTCGAAAATCCAGTCGTCTGGAAATTGCTGAACCCTGGCATATTCGCGTACGCTCAACGGTCTCAACTCGGTTGGATGACAAAGACACGTGCTTTTTTGCGAAGGGCTTGTCGGTACAGTTGGGCAAGGCCGATCAAAAGAGAGCCTCCTATAAAATCCGACTTTTCCCCCGCTGGAGTGGTATGCCCCGCCCATCGCCTCGGGAAGAAGTTCCAAGGGGAGGTTTCTCCAGTTTTGGCCTTCCTTCAACAGTTTAAGGAATTTTTTACGGGCAGGTGAAAATGGGATAATTTGCGGGGAGTCTTCATGGAGACAGTCTAATGCGTCCGCCAGAGTCCGCCAGCGGGGTGTAAACAGATCTCCTGAATTAACAAACATGGGAGGAGGCATTGATATTTGGAATCCATCCCTGCTTCCAATGAAAATGACTCGCTCCCGTTTTTGGGGCACCCCGTAATCGGCGGAATTCACAAGCTCAACCGTGACCGTGTAGTTCATTTTTGTGAACTCTTTTTTCAGAAGGCGCAATACGCTTCCGGGTTTTTCTTCCGGTAGTAGGTTCGCTGATTTTCGTTCTGATGGCGGCACATGCTTAATGGCCGCCGATAAAATCCCGCGCACATTTTCCATGATGAAAAAGGGAGGCCTGATTTCATTTATGATGCGCAAGAAATCAAACATAACCTCGCCTCGCGGGTCATCGAAGCTCTTCCTGCGGCCTGCCGTACTGAATGATGGGCATGGAGGCCCCCCACAAATTAAACTAACCTCATCTGCCGCGATTCCGAATTGTTTTAAAAGATCTTTCCCGGACCAGTTGTTGATATTGTCTTCAATTACAGGAAGTTCCGGCCGGTTTTTCCGGATGGTTTTGCAGGCCCATTTATCTAGTTCAAGGCACCCGATGTTTTTTAGCCCAGAAGACTCAAGACCCAGATCCAGCCCCATTGCGCCACTGAAAAACGACAGAAAATTTGGTTTCTTTTTCCCGCAAAGATAGGGTGCTGTACTTTCCGCGACCCTTGGGTTTGAGGGCCAGACGTACATCCTCCTTTTATGGGAATGTTCACTCCTTTTGTTTCGCTTAACTACGTATTTTATGGCCATTTTTAAATAGAGTATCTGAGTTTGAGTTGCTAGTTGGGGGGAAACCAACCAACTTATAGCGCATATTGTGGATCGAGGGAAAGGGATCTTTGTTTTTTATGGCTCTTGGTTTGCTCTTCCGGTTTGGCCGGCAATTCAACGCTTGTATCTCGCGACGTTCTGCATAGTATCGCCCGTTCGATTCCCAAAACAAGAATACGAGAGAAAATATGAGCGAAAAACCATCCAAATACTACGTGACCACGCCGATCTACTATGTGAACGACAAGCCGCATATCGGCCACTCCTACACCACGATCCTCGCCGATGTGCTGGCCAGCTACCACCGCCTGCTCGACGTGCCCACCCACTTCCTCACCGGAACCGACGAGCATGGGCAGAAGGTGCAGCAGGCCGCCGATGCCAATGGCATTACCCCGCAGGAGCAGTGCGACCAAACCGTCGTCCGGTTCCAGGAACTATGGAAGCGCCTCGAAATCAAGAACGACGACTTTATCCGCACCACCGAGCCGCGCCACAAAACCGTCGTCCAGCAGACCTTGCAGGAGCTGTTCGACCGCGACGAAATCTACAAGGCCGAATACGAGGGCTGGTATTGCGTCGGCTGTGAACGCTTCTTCACAGAAAAGGATCTCGTCGAGGGCAACTGCCCCGAATGCGGCCGCAAGGTCGACTCCATCGTCGAGTCCAACTATTTCTTTCGCATGGGCAACTACCAGGACTGGCTCATCGACTACATCGAAACCCATCCTGATTTTATCCAGCCCGCCTTCCGCGCCAACGAAACCCTCGGCTTCCTCAAGACCAAGACGCTGCAGGATCTCTGCATCTCCCGCCCCAAGGCGCGGTTGGCTTGGGGGATCGAGCTTCCGTTCGATGCCGA
>DAOVNC010000081.1 GCA_030630445.1 Kiritimatiellales bacterium
TGAGGATGGCGAGCATGGCGATGGCGCCGCCGATCGCGAGGCTGCCGGTGTCGCCCATGAAAATCTTGGCGGGATGGCAGTTGTACCACAGGAAACCGAGGCCCGCGCCGAGTAGTGCTCCGCAAAAAACCGTCAGTTCACCGGTGCCGAGAATGAACGGCACCTGGAGGTATTCGGCAAAATTGTAGTGGCCGGCTACATACGTCAGGAACAGATAAGCCACCGCCGCCGAATTGGAGCAACCAATGGCCAGTCCGTCCAGGCCATCGGTGAGATTGACCGCGTTCGACGCACCGACAAGCACAACGACCATAAAGATAAATCCGCCGATCAACCCCATATCGAGGATCGGGTTTTTGAAGAAGGGCACCATCAGGTCGCGGGCGCGTTCCTGCATGTCGGGGATCGCCCACAGCACGGAAAACACGATGGCCGCCCAGCCAACCTGCGCGGCAAACTTCATTTTCACGCTCAATCCATTCTTGCGCTTGATCTTCAGGTAGTCGTCCGCGAAACCAATGACACCCATCAGGCAAAAGGTGCCGAGCGTCAGCAGAATGTACATGTTCGTGGGGATGGCCCACAGCAGCGTCGCAACCGCGGCGGAGATGATGATCATTAATCCGCCCATGGTCGGGGTGCCAACCTTGTGCCCTTTCGCCAGCTTGGCCACGCGCCCGTCCTCGACCCTTTCGTCGAAGTTGATGGCCCGCAGCCGCCGGATCAATCCCGGTGCCATCAGCAGGGCAATAATGAACGCGGTCGCCGCCGCGCCGAGCGTGCGGAACGAAATGTATTGAAATAGCCGCAGCGGTGAAAACAGGCTTTCGAGTTCGGTTAAATAATACAGCATCCTCTACATCTCCTTAAAATATTCCAACACCTGCTCGAGCCGTTCGCCGCGCGACGCTTTCAGCAGCACGCGGTCGCCGGCCGCCAGATTGTCCTTCAAAATCTGCGCGGCTTCACTGGCTTCCAGCGTCTGGAGGAAACGTTGCGGACCTTTGCATACGATCCATTGACCGACTTCACCTACGGTGATCACGCCATCGAGTTGAAGCCCGTCGATAAAGCGGCCGAGCTCGGCATGCTCTTGTTCGGCGGTGGAGCCCAGTTCCAGCATACCACCGAGCACCGCCCATTTTTTCCCTGTTCCGGACAGGTCGTTGAACGTCTGGAGGTTCGCGCGCATCGAAAGCGGATTCGCGTTGTAGGCATCGTTGATGAACCGGATGCCGCGCACCTCCGCTGCTTCCCAGCGCATTGGAGGCAGCTTGAACTTCCGCAGGCCTTCCGCCACCTCCGACGGTTTCATCCCCTGCCCGAGACCCAGAGCGATGGCCAGCAACGCATTGCGCATGATGTGTTCGCCGGGCAGCGGCAGCGTATAATCAAAGCCATTGACCCGCATCGCAGAAGATCCCGTTTTTTGCCCAGAATAATCCGCAACTCCTTTCAAAGAAACGGTCAACACACCTGCGCAGGTGTGGTTTTTCATCAAGGGAAACCATTCGCTATCGCGGTCGAGAATCGCGCTCCCCGAGGCTGGAAGCTGTTCAAGCAACCGTGCTTTTTCCAGGGCAATGTCCTCTAGTGAATCAAAGTTTTCCTGATGGGCACTACCAATATCCGTCATAATGCCAATTGTGGGTTCGAGCATTTCCGTCAACGTCTCGATTTCGCCGGGGTGGTTCATCCCGATCTCGAACACACCATATTTTGCCGTCTCCGGCATGGTGAGCATGGTGAGCGGAAGGCCGATATGGTTGTTGTAGTTTCCCGCGGTGCGGTGCGTGGCTCCCTGCATGGAAAGCACATCGGCGCACATTTCCTTTACCGTGGTCTTGCCGACGCTGCCCGTGATGCCCACCACCGTGGTGCCGAGCCATTTCCTGCGGTATCCGCGGGCGAGATCCTGCAAGCCCGCCAGCGTGTCCGGCACCTGCAAAAGCGGCCCTTCCAGACCTTGAAAACCAGCATCCACCAGCGCACCGGCGGCACCCTTGGAAAATGCGTCGGCAACGAAGTCGTGGCCATCGAAATTCTCGCCACGAAGGGCAATGTACAGGTCACCCGGCACCAACGTGCGGGTGTCTTTCGAGACCCCCGTGATGGGCTCTTCGGGCATGCCGTTCTTCCATGGGCTGGAAACCCACTGCGACACCTCGTCTGGACGAAACACCGGCATCAACCTAAGACCTCCCTGATCGTTTCCCGGTCGTCGAACGGAATAATGGTTTCTTTTAAAATTTGATAGGTTTCGTGTCCCTTGCCAGCCACCAGCAGGATGTCCTTGCGGCCCATCCCTTGAATCCCCGCCTCGATCGCGGCGCGACGATCGAGCACGACTTCGAACGATTCCTGCCCGGAAAAGCCTTCCATGATGTCGCCGACAATCGCAGCGGGATCCTCCTTGCGCGGGTTGTCGGAGGTGATGATGCTGAAATCGGCCAGCGCGGCGGCAGCCTGCCCCATCAGCTTGCGTTTCCCGCGATCGCGGTTTCCGCCGCAGCCAAATACGACGATCAGTTTTCCCTTGCAGATTTCGCGCAGGGTGGACAACACGTTGCGCAGTGCGTCGTCGGTGTGGGCATAGTCGACAAACACCTTCTTGCGCTTGCGGTTTGGAATCTGTTCAAGCCGGCCGGGCACGCTCGCGATATTCGACAGCGACCGCGCCATGATATCGAGCGCAATGCCGAATTGCCCCCCCGTTGCCAGCGCCGCCAGCGCATTGTGGATATTGAACCGGCCCAGCAATTGTAGATGGATCTTCGCCTCGCCCCACGGAGTATGCACAAGGAAGTGGGTTCCATTCGCGGCAACCTTTGCATCGGTGGCGCGCACCATGGCCTGTTCGTCGAAGCCATAGCTCACCACATTCGCCTCGGCCCGGCCCTCCTCGATCAGCTTGCGTCCCCATGGATCGTCGGTGTTGATGACGACTGAATGGCCGTCCGCTTTTTCCCCGGCACGGAACAGTCTCGACTTCACCTCGAAGTAGGCATCCATGTCCCCATGGTAGTCGAGGTGGTCTTGCGTGAGGTTGGTGAAAACACTGATGGCGAAGTCGATTCCATGGATGCGCTGCAAGGCGATGGCATGGGAGGAAACCTCCATCACGGCGCTGTCGCAACCCGCCTCTTTCATTTTTTGGAAGAAGGCATGAATGTCGGGAGCCTCCGGCGTGGTGCGCGATGCGGGAATCGACTGTGCGCCGATCTCGTACGCCACCGTGCCGAGCAACCCCGGCATAAATCCCCCGTCGCGCAGCAGGTTGCGAATCATGAAGGCGGTAGTGGTTTTCCCGTTGGTTCCGGTTACCCCGACAATCTTCATTTCGCGAGAGAGGTCGCCGTGGAACACGTTGGCAATCTCCGCCAGCGCAGTGCGGGCCTGCTGCACCTGGACGTGCGCAACCGCCGAACCCAGATCGAGGTCGTTTTCGGAAACCACCGCCACCGCACCATTGGAAAGCGCGTCCGCGATATATCCGGAACCATCCGTCTCGTGACCCTGCACCGCAACAAACAGCCAACCGGGCTTGACCCGCCGGGAGTCGTAGGCAATGCCTTCGATTTCGACCTCGCCAGCCCCTTTGATCCCCAACGTTTCAATGGATTCGAATAGCTTATTGAGCATCATTGATCCGGCCTCGCAACATAGACACGGTTGACATCGGGGGAGATGCGCAGATAGCGGACGGCGAATTCGGCAATTTCCTTGAATGCCGGACCGCAAACGGTGCCGCCATAGTATTTGATCTTCCGCCCCGATTCGGTGTATTCGCCCGGATCGTCCGCCACCACAATGATGCCAATCTCGGGATTCTTCACCGGCAGGAATCCGACGAAGGACGAAATGAAATTCTTGCTGTAGTAGCCGCCACCTTCGGCGAGTGGACGAATCTTCTGCGCAGTGCCGGTCTTTCCCCCGACACTGTAGCCCTCGACCCGCGCCTTGGTTCCCGTTCCGCCCTCTTCGGTGACGCGCGCGAGTAGCTTGCGCATGCGCCGCGCGGCATCGGGGCCGAGCGGGCGACCCAGTTCTTCGGGCTTGAATTCCTGTAGCACGGTGCCGTCGGAGGTGGTCACCTTTTTAATGATCATCGGCTTCATCTGCACACCGTTGTAGGCAATCGCATTCATCGTCGAAAGCACCTGCAGGGCGGTCACTCCGATTTCGTGCCCCATGCCGATACGCGTGATACTGATCTTCGACCAGGTCTTCGGCGAATAAAAAATACCGGCTTCTTCGCCGGGAATACCCAAGCCTAGGCGCTCGCCGAAATGGAAGGCTTTCAGGCTATCGTAGAGCAGCTGGTTGCCCATCATCAGCGCGATCTTTGCCGTGCCGATATTGCTCGAAACCTTGATGACGTCCGCCACCGAAATGACGCCCTCGCCATGGCTGTCGCGAAGTGCCTTGCCGCCATAGAACCAATAGCCCTTCTCGCAGTCGATCATGTCGGTTTCCTTGACGATGCCATGGTCGAGCGCGGCGGCGATGACGCCGGCCTTCATGGTGGAACCCGGTTCAAAGTTAAAGCTGATCGCACGGTTGCGCCGCCATTCGGAAGGCGCCTTGCCATATCGGTTAAGATCATAGGTCGGGCTGGACGCCATGGCCAGAATCTCTCCGGTGCGCACGTTCTGGACGATCGCCCAAGCCGCCTTGGCGTTGTATTCCTCGCGCATTTTTTCGATGGTGTTCTCGACGACATACTGGAGCTGCTGGTCGAGGGTAAGCGTCACGGTTGCACCGTCTTCCGGCTCGATATCGATCGTGCGGGCACTATAGATTTCGCGGCGACGGCCATCCTTCTTGCTCACGCGCAGGCCCTCCTTGCCGCGTAGGAATTCGTCCATGCGTTGCTCGACGCCGGCACCGCCGACGCCCTCGCGGTTCGCGAAGCCGACCACGTGCGCCATGAGCGCGCCCTTGGGATAGTTGCGCACGGGGGCCTCTTCGAGCATCACGCCGCGCAGGTAGATGTTGGTTTCAACCCCGCCGACCAATTCTCTTGGGGTATACACCACCCCATTGAACCGGCGCTGGAACCGCTTGAGCTGGTGGCCGGGCACATATTTTTTCAACCGGATATACTGGCGCGACGTATCCGATAGCTTCCTCTTCAGCTCGCTTTCGGATAGTCGGAATTCCTGCGCGAGATATTTGCAGACCGTGGCGAGGTCGCCATGCTCGTCGATATACGAAGGGTCGGCGCAAACATGGTAGGCAGCGAGATCCATGGCAAGAATTTCGCCATTGCGGTCGACGATTCGGCCACGGCTTCCCATGGGTTTCCATGTGAGCACCCGCCCCTCCTCGATCGGCTCGCACACCCACGCCGCAGGCTTGAGATGCAGCAGGGCCAGGCGGACGCCGATGCCCGTAAAAACAATCAGGATTGTCGCTGCAAGCAGCGCAATCCTTCCTTTGTACCGCACCTCTGCCATGTTTCGCCACTACTACCCCATGCGGAGTCCCTATTTGTTATTGAAGGTCAGGGAATCACTTCCCGCATTGCGTTGATAGCTTACCCGGACAATCTGCGCCTCGCGCGGCATAACCATGTCGAGCTTATACTTCTTGATGGCCTGCTCAAGGTTGCGCGGCGATGTGATGTTGGACCAGCTATCCTGTTCGTTCACCAAGCGCTTCTGCACTTTGGCAAATTCCGTTTCCTTGCTCCTGATCTCCTTGCCGAGGGCATCGCAACGGGAACAGAGCCACATGTAGCTGAGGCCCAGCACGGCAACCAGCACCAGCACGTTCGCCAGCAACACCGGGAACGGAACCTGCACCTGGTTCTTTTTCGTCTTCTTCTTCCTGCGCTTTGTGGCCATGCCTACACCCCCACTTCCACCGCGCGCAGCTTTGCCGAACGCGAACGCGGATTAATGGTTTGCTCCTCTTCACTTGCCGTTAACGGCTTTTTCCAAATCCATTTCACCGGCGGCTCTTCGTAGATCTTCCGCACCCCGCCCTGCTGCAGCGACTCCTCGCGCGGCACGTGGCGGTTGAAGAAATGCTTCACCAGCCGGTCCTCCAAACTGTGGAACGTCAAAATCACGATCCGCCCACCGTCCACCACGCGGCCGACCATTTGCTCCAGCACCTGCTCGATGCTGGCCAGTTCCTCGTTCACCGCCATGCGCAACGCCTGGAACGTTTTCGTGGCGGGATGGATCTTCTTGCCCTTCCGCCCGCCTTTGGCGCGCTCGACGATTCCCGCCAGTTGCGCAGTGGTTTCGATTCGCACCTTGTCGCGCGCCGCCACGATGGCTCGGGCAATGCGACGTGAATCGCGCTCTTCGCCGTAGCGGAAAATCAGGTCGGCAAGGTTCTGTTCGCTGGCCGTATTCACCAGGTCGGCGGCGGTTTGCCCGCTCGTCTGGTCCATGCGCATATCGATCGGGCCGTCGTGCTGAAAGCTGAAGCCGCGCTCGGCGATATCAAGTTGGAAGGAACTCACGCCTAGGTCGAGCAGGATGCCATGCACCTTGCCGATGCCCAGCCGGTCGAGCTGTGCCGCCATGTTCGCATAGTTGTCGTGAACCAATTCCACCCGCTTCCCCGCTCCCGCCTTGAGTTTGTCCTTCACCCTTTCAATCGCATCCACGTCGCGATCAAAGCCAATCAACATACCACCGTCTTTCAGTCGCTCCAAAATCGCCGCAGCGTGCCCAGCGTTGCCCAACGTGCCATCCACGTAGATCCCGGAAGGATCCGTGAGCAACCCCTCAAGGCATTCATCGAGCATGACCGGTATATGCACTACTTCCCTTTCCAAAACAGGGATTGCCGCTCTCCGGCCGCCTGTATCCGGTTGTACGCACCCGAAACATCGCGCCGGAAGCGATCCGCCTGCAGGCAAGAAAAAAGCCGCCCCGAGTTCGCCATCGAAAGATTCATAAAACGCTCTTCCGAGCGCGGATGGTCGATCGACTTTGAATAATGGAGAAACTTTGCTACATCCAACATGCTCATTTAACCGCTCCGCCTTCTTTATTTCCGATTACCGATTTTTGATTTCCGATTTGCGGGTCTGCGACGCTTCCATAAAAAGGAGGTCAACGCCGATTGAGTTCCACAAATCAAAAATCGCCATTCAAAATTCAACCCTTCCTAGTATCCGCCATAGAAAACCTCCTCCACCGCAGGAGAATCCTGCGGAAGAGCCAAATCAAAATTCTCGACGCTCCACAACTCGATACGCGTGAGCGTCCCCACCAAAACCACCTGCTCCTTCACCTCGGCATGCGCCAGCAGGTTTTCGCCGATGCGGATGCGTCCCTGCGCATCCCAAACCAGCATCTCCGCGCCCGCAGTGAAGGAACGGATCGCTTGCTGATCCAGTTTGTCGAGCGATCCACCCGACCGAAGCCGGCTCAAGCGGCGTGCCATTTCCGCTTCTGTATAAAGGTACAGGCACTTGTCGTCCGGATGCGGAAAGGCGAATAAACGATTCGTCTCACCAGCCAGATTCCGCCAACTGGACGGGAAGATAATACGGTGCTTGGCATCCAACGCATGCGTGAACGAACCCACAAACATCGCCTGCATATTCTGAACTAAATCCATCATATTCGCTCCATACCACTCCCTTTGATGGGAAGTTATGCCACTTTGAACCACACCGGTCAACTGGTTTCCTGTGGTTTTTTTGAGGAAAAGCAGAGTTTGTAGGCCCGCCTTTAGGCGGCTATGCAGGTGATCCACCTAAAGGCGGGACTACAAGCCCTTTCTACATCGTGTGGGAATCCCCTCCACCGACTCGAAACTTCGGGGAGGATTCAGAGGGGAGGATTCTTTCTTCGCAGAGCGGAATCGACGATCCCACCTACAGCACCTATTGCTTCGGCAGTTAAATATCGAGACTCAAAGGAATGGTTGATGGCCGCGAAAGAGCACAAAAAACTCAAAACCAGAATAGATATTTTCTCTGCGTTTCCTTGCGTCTTTGCGTCTTAGCGGTCAACAGATCCGAGAATTAATCGCTGGCTGAGTACTAATCCAGGTCAATGACGGCGTCGAGCATGCGGTCGCCGTCGAAGATATAGCGACCGGAAAACCGGCGGCCTTCGAGCATGTGCGGGAACCAGGTGTGGTCGTCCTCCCACATGCGATCGAACGGCAACTCGTCGATGGAGCACCAGAGCGGGATCGCCTCGTCGGTTTCGGTGGGCGAGCCCTCGAATCCGGTGGCGGTGAAAACGTGGCCATGGATGGAATAGCCGTCGATAAACTGAAAGTGCAGCAACCCGGCATCCTCCACCCCGGTCGGGGTGATGCACAGTTCCTCCTGCGTTTCGCGAATGGCGCATTCGCGCGGGGTTTCGCCAGGTTCGATCTTGCCGCCGGGGCCGTTGATCTTGCCCTTACCGAAGCCGCGCTTCTTATGGATCAGCAACATCCGCCCATCGCGGATCACAAACAGCACCGACGCTCGCTCCGCCGGGTTCCAGTTATCCCAATCGACCTCGTTTACGGTTGTATACATTTGTAGGAACCAAAAAAATGAAGGAGAGTGGTTATCTCAGAGGGCTAAAATTACCGTGCTCTACGTTCCGGGTTGCCTTATGGCGAGCGTACTTCTCCTACCAGCTAGCGCTGTAAGGAATATATTTTCCCTGCCATGTAATTATCTAGCACTTTCTGGCTCGGAAAAAAAAGAGGTGATGGCAAATCGTCGAAACGAAACCAATCCCATTTCGTAATCTCATCTGGTTCCATTACTTTGGGTTCTCCCTCAAATGAGGAACAATACATCCCGACCGTAACAAAATGGGCTGTTTCAACGATATCATTCGCCACAGAAATCAATCTGAGACTGCACTTATCTATTTTTAAACCCGTTTCCTCCAACACCTCTCTACAAGCCCCATCTTCAAATGATTCGCCAAACTCCAATTTTCCACCCGGCATAGTCCATGTTCCTGCGCCATTCAACAAGCTATCTGCTTTCAAAGGGTCTTCATGCCTTTTCCCCAATAGAATCCGATCATCAAACACCACAAGAACCCCGAAACCAACTCCAACTTTCACACCCATAAAACATCTCCTTTTAGTTTTAAAAATCCCATAAAAAAAGACTCTTCGTCTCTTGAACCCCGCTAAACAAGCCTACAGAGAATCCCATTGCAGAAAGCAAGCTGCCAAGAAATCTAGCAAACTAAACGTCGGACAGCCAGAACTTCTGCGAACAGACAATAAAGCCATAATTACTAAACATCCCCTACCCATCACACTATTACGTCACACGATGAGTTCACGAATATGGTTTCGCACATCGTAAAGGGAGTCAAAGACGGGAACCCCACAGGTTGCAAGACGCGCCTTGCTATTGTGTCCTCCGGCCACCAACACGCAGTTCACGCCCATGGACTGCGCCACATCAAAATCATGGCGTGTATCCCCAACGAACAACACTTCAGAAGGATCGACCGCGAGCCGAGAAATATATTTCTTTCCATTTTCAATTTTGCTGGCGGCATATATATCACTAAGTCCTACAATGTCGGTAAAACAACAAAGTACTGCATAGTATTCCAAGGACTGCAATAGCGTGTCGTGTTCGTGTGCCGAAAGCACCGCCTGATGAATGTTCTTCTGGTACAGATCGCCAAGCAACTCATACGCTCCATCTTGCAGTTCACATTCGAACCGCCGCCGCTCATATTCCTCGATCCACTCAACAGCCAACAACTCAAACGGTTCTTTTTCCAAGTCTAGACCCAACCATCGATAATAATCCTTAACCGGGAAGGTAAAATTCTCCAGATACTCTGAAAGTAACACTTCCGGCATTCCTCTACGCTGACGCATATGATTAGCGATCTCAAGACATAACCATGTGTCATCCCAAAGCGTTCCGTTCCAATCCCAAATAATTTGTTTCATTAGCCTATTCTTCCTACTCTGTCGCGTTTAAAAACGAGAGTCATTCCCCTTAAAATATTCCTTTCTCTCTCACCCCACTCTCTATATATTTCCCACTGTTTTCTGGATGCTACAGGAGTTATTAATGCCGAGTAAAAATGAAAAAGACAAGAGTACTACCACCAATACCCAAAAGCAAAAGGGCGTTACACCACATCAACCATCTTCCGTACCAACAGTAGCTCAAAAAAAACTGAAAGAGAAATAATTAAAAATCAACTTAAAAAAAACTATGTGGGAAAAATTAACATTAAATAAACCTTATGTTATTGCCGAAGCCGGAGTAAATCATTTGGGATCGATTGAACTTGGCGAGAAATTGATTAAAGCCGCCAAACAAGCCGGAGCAGACGCAATTAAATTCCAATCATATAAAGCCGCCAAATTATGCGTAAAAAACGCTCCTCGTTTTTGGAATTGGGAAGGAGAAGCAAAAAGAGATGGAAGCCAGTTTGACTCTTATTCTTTATTGGACAGTTTTGGCAGGAACGAACACTTGGAATTAAAGAAGCTTTGTGACAAATATGAAATAGATTTTATTTCAACGCCCTTTGACAGAGAAGCTGTTGACTATCTTGATGAAATAGGTATGGAAATTTATAAAATAGCTTCCGGTGATATTACTAATCTTTATTTTTTAGAATATGTTGCCAGGAAAATGAAACCTATTTTGCTTTCAACCGGAGCGGCAAATTTAGATGAGATTAAAAAAGCGGTAACCACCATAGAGTCAACCGGAAATAAGCAAATTGTAGTTATGCATTGTAATTTATGTTATCCGACTAAAAATCAAGATGCTAATCTGTTAATGATAAAAAGTTTGAAAAA
>DAOVNC010000101.1 GCA_030630445.1 Kiritimatiellales bacterium
CGATCTCGTCCGCAAGATGGCCGAGCAAGCCGATGAAGTAATCGTCCTTTCGGCCTCCAGCAAATTTGGCAAGCCCGGCTTTGCGCGCATTCTTCCGTTTGATGGCGTGGACACGCTCATCACCGACGCCCAATTGAGCAGTGAATTTAAAGAAATATTAACCGATTCCAACGTACGCATTGTGAAGGCATAGGAACCGCAGATAAGGAGAATACTCATGGCCACAGAAATACTTATGCCTCGGCAGGGACAGTCCGTTGAGTCCTGCATCATTATCGAATGGAAAGTGAACGAAGGCGACGTCGTGGCCGAAGGGCAGGCGTTGTGCGAGGTGGAAACCGACAAGGCGACCTTCGAAGTGGAGGCCACTGCCGCCGGCACCGTGCTCGGCATTTTCTATCCCGCCGATTCCGATGTCGACGTCCTTAAGGTTATTGCCGCTATTGGCGAACCCGGCGAAGATGTTTCGGGGCTGCGCCCCGAAACATCTGAGGACAGCGATCAGAAGACAGAGGACCGTGCTCCGGTGGCGGTTGCTGTCGCACCGGTTGCAACAGAAGTTCCGACCTCTGACCTCCGACCTCTGACCTCTGGAGATTCCTCAGGCGTTTCTCCTCGTGCTCGCAACCTGGCTGCTGAAAAGGGTGTCGATCCATCCTCCCTTGCCGGCTCCGGCCCGAACGGGCGCGTGATTGAACGCGATGTTGCTGCGGCCCAGCCGGGCGCTGTTTCTCCTGCCGCACAGGCGAAAGCCGCCGCCGAAGGATTGGTGGTTCCAAGCCGTGGAAGCGGCATCGGCGGGCGCGTGTTGGCATCCGACCTGACGGCTGTTGCCTCGCTGGACTTTCCGGGTAATACCACTGAAATCCCCGTTAAAGGGATTCGCAAGATTGTGGCGGGTCGCATGTTGTCTTCGCTTCAGAATACGGCGCAGTTGACGCTCAACACGTCCGCCGATGCACGCTCGATTCTGGGTTATCGCGCGAAATGCAAGGCCGCGTCGGAAGAAGCTGGGGTCGGAGGGATCAGCATCAACGATACCACGCTCTACGCCACCCTTAAAACGCTCGCCGAATTTCCCGAGCTCAATGCCCATTGGCTGGGCGACAAGATGGTGCAGTTCGAAAACGTCCACCTCGGCTTTGCGGTCGATACACCGCGTGGCCTGATGGTTCCGGTGATCCGCTTTGCCAACTTGATGACGCTCAAACAGCTCTCCGCCGAAACCAAGCGGTTGGCCACGGCTTGTATCGAGGGCACGGTTGATCCCGACGCGTTGACGGGCGGAACGTTCACGGTCACCAATCTCGGCACGATGGGCATCGAAAGCTTTACGCCGGTGTTGAATGCGCCGGAGGTTGGAATCCTTGGTATCTGCGCCATCCTGCCGAAGCCGGTCATGAACGGTTCCGACGTTGAGTTTGTTCCGCACATGGGGCTTTCGCTCACCTTCGACCATTGCGCGGTCGATGGCGCACCCGCCGCCAAATTCCTATCCCTGCTACGCCAGAAGTTGGCCGACTTTGAATTTGAACTTACTCTTGAGAGATAAAACGATGAGCTATGACATTATAATAATTGGAGCGGGACCGGGCGGCTACGAAATGGCCGAGCGCGCGGGGCATAAAGGCCAGAAGGTGCTTCTGATCGAGAAGGCGAACTTGGGGGGTGTGTGCCTGAACCACGGCTGCATCCCGACGAAAACCCTGCTCAATTCTGCCAAGCACTATGTGCATGCGAAGGAAGCGCCGGAGTTTGGTGTTACTACAGGAGAGGTCAGCTTCGACCTGTCCAAGGCGATGGCCTGGAAGCAGGAAGTGATCGAAACGCTGCGCGGCGGCATTGCCGGCATGATGAAAAAGAACAAGGTCGAGGTCGTGACCGGCGAAGCCAAGCTGCTCGGGTCGGGCAAGGTGCAGGTGGGCGATACGGTCTACGAAGGCACCAACGTGGTGATTGCCACCGGGGGTTCGCCGTTTGTTCCGCCGATCCCCGGTGCCGACCAGCCGCATGTCATGACCAGCAAGGGAATCCTGAGCGTTGAAAAGATACCGGAGTCGCTGGTGGTGATTGGCGGCGGCGTGATCGGCATCGAGTTTGCCAGCTTTTTCAGCAGTTTAGGTGTGAAGGTCGACGTCATTGAAATGCTGGACGAAATTATCCCGTTCATGGATGTCGGGCAGGCCAAGCGCTTCCGTGCCGCTCTGCGCGGCAAGATTGGCTTCAACCTCGGTTGCCGTGTCACGGCCATCGACGGCCACGACGTGAAGTACACGACCAAGAAGGGCGAGGAAAAGTCGATCCATGCCGACGTGGTGCTGATGTCGGTAGGTCGTGCGCCAAACCTTTCGGGCATGGGCTTCGAGGAAGCCGGGCTGGACTTCGACCGAAGCGGCATCAAAACTGACGACCAGCAACGCACCAATCTGCCGAATGTCTACGCCATTGGCGATGTGACCGGAAAATCGCAGCTCGCCCATTCCGCCACCCGCATGGGCGAGGTGGCGCTCAATACGATCCTTGGAAAGAAGGACAGCTTCCGTACGAACGCGATTCCGTGGGCGGTCTATTCCATGCCCGAAATCGCGGGATGTGGCCTGACGGAAGAGCAGGCCAAGGAGGCTGGATATAACGTTAAAACGGCCTCGCTTCCGCTACTCATGAGCGGACGTTTTCTCGCTGAAAACGGCAAGAAAGGCCCTGGCCAAGTGAAGGTAGTCAAGGATGCCGATACCGATGTGCTGCTCGGTGTGCACATGTTTGGCGGAATCTGCTCCGAAATAATTTGGGGTGTGGCGGCCATGATTGAATCCGAACTAAGAGTAAAAGATATTCAGGAAATCGTCTTCCCGCACCCGACCGTTGGCGAAGTCATTCGCTCAACGATGTTTCAATTTTAAAACGATCAAACAGGAGAAAACCAATGCCAAAAGATCAAGTGATATGCCCGAAAGAAACCCGCAAGGCGGGCGAGATTACCTTCAAGCCAATTCCTGTGATGCAGTACAAATCGGACTATAAGAAGGAAGAGAAGAAATACGGAAAAGAGCGTCTGGTCAAGATGTACTACGACATGCTCGTGATCCGCGAATTCGAAACGATGCTCAACCAGATCAAGGTTCAAGGTTCGTACGAGGGAATGGAATACAACCACCCCGGTCCGGCCCACTTGTCGATCGGTCAGGAAGCGGCGGCGGTTGGCCAAGCAGTTCACTTGGATACCGACGACTACATCTTTGGATCGCACCGTTCGCACGGTGAAATCCTGGCCAAGTGCCTTTCGGCGGTTAACCTGCTGGATGATGACAAACTGACGCAGATCATGGATGAGTTTTTCGATGGCGCGACCGTGAAAGTGGTTAAGGATGGTTCGCATAATAGTGTGAAGGATTTGGCCGAAGATTTTGTGCTCTACGGAACGCTGGCTGAAATTTTTGCGCGCCAGACCGGCTTTAACAAGGGGCTCGGCGGTTCGATGCACGCCTTTTTCATTCCATTCGGCTCCATGCCCAACAATGCGTTGGTTGGTGGATCCGGTGATATTTCGGTCGGCTCGGCCATGTTCAAGTTGATCAACCGCAAGCCGGGCATCGTGATTGCCAACATCGGCGATGCCTCTTTGGGTTGCGGCCCGGTTTGGGAGGGTTTCTGGATGTCGGCGATGGATCAGTACCGCGAGCTGTGGGATGACGAGTTTGGCTCCCCTCCGGTGTTGTTCAACATCATGAACAACCACTATGGAATGGGCGGACAGACCAACGGCGAAACCATGGGCTACGACATGGTGGCGCGTATCGGCGCAGGCATTAATCCCGATCAAATGCACGCCGAGCGTGTCGATGGCTACAACCCGCTGGCCGTGGCCGATGCCACTGCGCGCCAGAAGGAAACCCTGCTGGCTGGAAAGGGCCCGGCGTTGCTCGACGTGGTGACCTATCGCATCTCCGGCCACTCGCCGTCCGATGCCTCATCCTACCGATCGAAAGAGGAGATGGAGCTGTGGGAAGAGGCGGATTGCATCAAGGAGTTTGGCGACTATCTCATCAGCAACGGAGCCATGACCGAGGCGGATGCCGAGACCATGAAGGAAGACATTGTGGCCAAGGTTTCCAAAGCCATGAAGTTGGCCATCGATGAAAGCGTTTCGCCCTATTCCGATGTCAATCAGATCGAAGGCATGATGTATTCCAACGGCAAGATGGAAAAGTTTGATGACCGCGAGCCGGACGTTCTCGAAAAGCTAGAAGACAATGCCCGCGTTAAGAAGCTGAAGCGCAAGGAGCGCTATGCCTTCGATGCGGATGGAAAACCGTTCAAGGCCAACAAGCTCTACACCTATCGCGACGGCATCTTCGAAGCGATGGCGCACCGGTTCTACACCGATCCGACCATGATTGCCTACGGCGAAGAAAACCGCGACTGGGGAGGGGCGTTTGCCTGCTACAACGGGCTGACCGAAGCGATTCCGTACCACCGCCTGTTCAACTCGCCGATCTCCGAAGGCGCGATTGTTGGTTCCGCTTGCGGCTATGCCCTGAGCGGCGGTCGTGTCTGTGCCGAGCTGATGTATTGCGACTTCATGGGCCGCGCCGGCGATGAAATCTTCAACCAGATTTCCAAGTGGCAGTCCATGTCCGCCGGCATCCTGAAAATGCCGCTGGTGCTCCGCGTTTCCGTGGGCAACAAATATGGCGCGCAGCACTCGCAGGACTGGACGGCAATGGTCAACCACATTCCGGGTTTAAAGGTCTACTATCCGGCCACCACCTACGATGCCAAGGGCATGCTCAACCTCGCGCTGGCGGGCACCGATCCGGTCATCTTCTTCGAATCGCAGAAGACCTACGGTATCGGTGAAATATTCGAAGAAGGAGGCGTTCCGGAAGGCTACTACGAAACGGAGGAGGGCGAACCCGCCATCCGCAAGCAGGGCAAGGACCTAACCCTCATCACCCTCGGGCCGGTGCTCTACAGCGGCATGAAAGTCGTCGACGAGATGAAGCGCAACTATGGAATGGAGGTCGAGCTGATCGACCTGCGTTTCGTCAACCCGCTCAACTACGACAAGCTCGTCGAGTCCGTCAAGAAGACCGGTCGTGTTGTGCTGGCATCCGACTCCGTCGAACGCGGTTCCGCCATGCACAATATTGCGGCAAACCTCACCTCCCTGTGCTTCGATCACCTCGACGCGCCGCCGGTGGTCATCGGTGCCAAAAACTGGATCTCGCCCGCCGCCGAAATGGAGACCGACTACTTCCCGCAGGCCAGCTGGATCATCGACGCCATCCACGAGCGCATCGTCCCGTTGCCGGGGCACACCGTTGCGCACAACTACACCATGGGCGAAATGAAGCGGATTGCGCGGTTGGGAGTATAACGTACCGAGTATTGCGTACTGCGTATTGTTCTTCGGGCCAATACGAAATACGCAGTACGTAATACGGAGTGGAAAATGAATCTTGCAAAACCCAGTGGAGTAATTCAGACCGACGAGGTCAACAACCACGTCCACTCGACCTATTCATTTAGTCCCTATGCCCCGGCAGAGATTCCGGTGCGGGCGAGGGCGGCTGGACTGGGTACCGTTGGGATCATGGACCACGATTCGGTGTCGGGATGCGCGGAGTTCCTCGAGGCCTGCAAGGAGATCGGTATGGCCGGTACCGCCGGTTTCGAGATGCGCGTGAACATGAACGGTACGTCGATGGAGGGGCGCAAGACCAATAACCCCGACGAGCCGAATGTTTCGTACATCGCGCTGCACGGCATTCCGGCCACGCAGTTCAACGTGGTGGAAGAATTCTTGAAGCCGATCCACGACGCACGTATTGTCCGCGACCGCAAGGAGGTTGAAACGCTCAACGTGGTTCTCGCGGAACGCGGAGCGCCAACGCTCGATTTCGATGCCGACGTGGCGGCGATTTCGGAAGCGACCAATGGCGGTTCGATCACCGAACGGCACATTCTCTATGCGCTGTCGCTCAAGTTGATCGAGGTGCATGGGAAAGGGCAGGCGCTGGTTGATTTTGTCGAAGGACCGCTGCAGGTTCCAATGGCTGGAAAATTGCGTGAGTTGTTGCTGGATGTTGAAAATCCGCACTATGCCTACGATCTGCTGGGCGCGTTCAAGGCTTCGTTGGTTCCCGAGTTTTTCATTGTGTCGGGATATGACGAATGCATCCCGGTTTATGATGCCGTCAAGTTTGCCAACGAGATTGGTGCGATCCCGGCCTATGCCTATTTGGGCGATGTCGGCGAATCGCCGACGGGCGACAAGAAAGCGGAAAAATTCGAGGACGATTTTCTCGACGAGCTGGTGGCCGAATTGGCAGAAATCGGCTTCAAGGCCATCACCTACATGCCGCCGCGCAACACTCGGAAGCAGTTGGCGCGCCTGCGGAAGCTTTGTCGGAAACATGGTCTGATGGAAATTAGCGGCGTGGACATCAACAGTTCGCGCCAGAGCTTCAACTGTCCAATCCTGCTGGAGCCGGAGTTTAGGCATTTGACCGATGCGGCCTGGGCGCTCATCGCGCACGAAAAGCTGGCGGCGGCCGACCCAAAACGGGCACTTTTCAATCCGGATAATCCGATGGCCTCGCTTGCATTGGAAGAGCGCATTGCAAAATACTCAACCCTTGGAAAAAAGATCGATCACACCCAACCCGAAAAGGCGATTGAATTGATATGAAAGCACTAACTATTGCACCCCTACTCAGAGGCCTGTCGTTTGACGGGGAAAAGGGCGACATCATCGTTTATAAAAGCCGTATCGACTATGCGGAACTGACCTGTTCCGCCACAGAGCTACCCGAACAATTCGAGAAGGGCATGCACTCTGTGATTGTCGATGGTGTCGGTGGATTCCTGCTGGGCGAGGATTACGACGATGCCGTGAACGGAACCACCCTTGCTCCGAAAGTGACGGGCCGCGCGGGTGTGGTGAACAACAAGGTTTGCGTGGTCACCGGCGGGGCGCAGGGCTTCGGCGAAGGCATCGTGCGCGAGCTGGTGAAGAACGGCGCAATCATTTTTATTGCCGACATGAACGTTGGCGGTGCTAAGAAGCTGGCGATCGAACTCAACGAGCAGGAGGGGCGCACCGTTGCGTTTGGCGTCGCGGTCAACGTGACCGATGAAAAGTCCGTCAAAAAAATGGTCGACGAGATCGTCAAGACCGTTGGAGGCATCGACTTGTTTATCAGCAACGCCGGCGTACTCAAGGCCGGTAGCGTGAAAGAGATGACGCTCAAGGATTTTTCCTTCGTGACCGACGTCAACTATATCGGCTTCTTCCTCTGCACCAAGCATGTTGCTCCGGTGATGGAGTTGATGAACCAGCCGCAGGGAAACTATTACACCGATATTATCAGCATCAGCTCCAAGTCGGCGCTGGAAGGTTCCAACAAGAATGGCGCCTATGCCGGCTCCAAGTTTGGATCGGTCGGGCTGGTGCAGAGCTTTGCCAAGGAACTCGTGGCGGACAACACCAAGGTAAACACCGTCTGTCCCGGAAACTTTTTCGACGGTCCGTTGTGGAGCGATCCCGAGAAGGGACTGTTTGTGCAGTACTTGAACACCGGCAAGGTGCCCGGCGCGAAAACCCTCGAGGATGTCCGCGCCTTCTACGAAGCACAGGTTCCCATGAACCGCGGGTGCGACGGCGAGGACGTCACCAAAGCCATTCTTTATGCGGTTGAACAGAAATATGAAACCGGCCAGGCCATCCCTGTCACCGGCGGGCAAGTGATGCTGAATTAGAACAACGTTGAAATCGTTAAAACGTTGAAGCCGTTAAAGTCGGCGGATCGTTTTCCGGTTTGAACGATTTAACGAGGGCAAAGCCCCTTTTAACGAACGAAGTGATTTAACGAAAGGTATACCCATGAAAACAAAGGCAGTTAGACTTTATGGCGAGAAGGATTTGCGATTGGAGGAGTTTGAGCTTCCAGCCATTGGAAACGACGAAATTTTGGCACGGGTGGTGTCGGACAGTCTGTGCATGTCGTCCTACAAGGCGGCGGTGCAGGGAACAAACCACAAACGCATTCCGGAAAATATTGCCGAGAAACCGGTGATGATTGGTCACGAGTTTTGCGGCGAGTTGGTGGAAGTGGGCGCCAAATGGGCCGATCGGTTTTCGGTTGGACAAAAATTTACGGTGCAGCCTGCGCTCAACTATGAGGGTGCCCCGGTTGGATTGCTGTCTGCGCCAGGCTATTCCTATGAATATATCGGCGGCAATTCGCAATATATCATCATTCCGAACGAGGTGATGGAGAAGGAGTGTTTGTTGACGTTTGAGGGCGACACGTTTTATCACGGGTCGCTTTCCGAGCCGATGTCCTGCATCGTGGGCGGGTTTAATGCCACGTATCACACCACACCCGGTTCGTATGTGCATGAAATGGGTATTCGCGATGGGGGATCGCTGGCGATGCTGGCGGGTGTTGGCCCGATGGGGCTGGGTGCGATTGACTACCTACTTCACTCGGATCGTCGCCCCGCCACTATGGTGGTGACGGACATCGACCCGGATCGCCTGGCGCGTGCATCGACGATTTTTAGTGTCGAGCATGCCAAGGAGTGCGGCGTGGAGCTGACCTATGTAAACACCTCGGAAGAGGATCACAACACGGCCTATTTAAAATCGCTCTCAAAAGAGGGAAAGGGTTTTGACGATGTGCTGGTGATGGTTCCCATTCGTCCGGTGATTGAACAGGGCGGGGAACTGCTCGGCTTCGATGGTTGCCTGAACTTTTTTGCCGGGCCGACGGATCAAACATACATGGCCGAATTCAACTTCTACAATGTTCACTATGCCGCGCAGCATGTGGTGGGTGTGAGTGGCGGAAATGCGGACGATATGAAGGAGTCGCTGGAGTTGATTGCGCAGAATCGGATCAATCCGTCGCTGATGATTACGCACATTGGCGGCCTCGATGCAGTGGTGGAAACCACGCTGAACTTGCCCAACATTTCGGGGTCGAAAAAGCTGATTTACAACGAACTTAGCCTGCCGCTGGTGGCGCTGGTCGATTTGAATGATCAGGAGGGCGGGCTCTATCAAGGACTGGCCGAGATTGTTGAAAAGCATAATGGGCTGTGGAATCCGGAAGCCGAAAAATATCTGCTGGCCAACGCGCCTAGAATCTAAAGGATTAAAAATGTACGGTCTGGTTTTCGATGTGGATGGCGTGGTTGCCGACACCGAGCGGGTGAATGCGGAGGCTTCGATCACGGTCTTTGCTAACCTGTTCGGCGTGGACGGCGTTGTCCGCGCGGATTTCGAGGCGGGGCTAGGGCGCGGGGCGGCGGAATATGTCCGTGCCGCCGCCCAGATGCATGGCCTTGAGCTTTCGGACAAGCAGGTGGATGCCGCCACCGAAGCTCGGCAGTTCAATTTTCTAGCGATATTGGAAAAGGAGCCGTTGTCGGCCTTCCCC
>DAOVNC010000447.1 GCA_030630445.1 Kiritimatiellales bacterium
TGATCCACCATGTTGCCATCGAAACGCTGATTATCCTTCACGTCTTCGCAAACAATGGCCGGGGGCCTGATCCGCTTGACCTTCGGCTCCGGCCACCCTTGCTTTCGCTTCTCTTCCTTAAGGGCCTTGAGGGCCGCCATCTGCTCCTTCGTCCAGATCCAATGCCCAGTAAGCTCCTCTTTCTGCTCCGACCACGAGGAGGGATCCTCCATGGCTCCATACATGGTGTGGTATATTTTTCCGAATGAAGTGGAAAAATAGCCATTTTGCTTAAAGTGCTGCGATAGCGTCACGACATCGGGCGTGGTCTCGCGGAAATGCACGCGCAGGTACCAAACCTTCACGGAATCCGGACGCAGCCCCGTCATCAGGCTTGCCCGGGAGGCATTGCAAACGGCCACCTGGCAGTGGGCGCGGTTGAATACCGTCGAGGTCTTCGCCAACCGATCGATATTCGGCGTGATAATATCCTTGTTCCCGTAGCACCCCAGATCCGTACGGAGATCGTCCACTGCAATGAAAAGGACATTCGGCTTCTTCGCCTCTGCAGCCACCGCATTGCGCGCCAAAACACCCCCAGCCAGCACCGTGCTTCCCGCCGCCAAAAAACAACGTCGATCAAACTTCATCTCATTCTCCTTTATCCGTACGACCTGCATTCGAATTTAAACTGGAAACCAAAGAAACGTATTTACCGCAAATAGGCGAATTTTCAAGCAAATCAAAAAAAAATGCTGCTCATATGATTTATTCCCCGAATCTGCCGCGGGGTTAGAATCGACCCGCTGGTGCTTGACCTGTTCAGAGTTCCGGCGTAACCTTCCGCCCTTTATCCAAAATGGATCTAAACACAGGAGTTAAAGGATTTATGAAAGTTTCAGTCAAGGATGCGGGCACTTGCCGCAAAACCATGAGCATCGAGATTCCAGCGGATACCCTCGGCGAAGAACGCGCGGAAACCCTGAAAATGTATTCCAAGCATGCCAACATTCCCGGATTCCGCAAAGGGAAGGCTCCGGCGCATGTGGTGGCCAAGAAATACGGCAAGGAAATCACCCAGGATCTCGAGGAGCGCATGGTCCCCAAATTCTACCATGATGCGCTGCAGGAGTCTGAATTGAAGGTGGTGAATGTCGTCCATATTTCCGACGTGAAGATCAAAGAGGACCAACCGCTGGCGTTCGACGTGACCGTCGATGTTGAGCCGGAATTCAAGTTGCCTAAATACACCGACATCCCGATCAAGGAAGAGAAGGACGAGGTTACCGACGTGCAGGTGCAGGAGCAGATCGACGCCATCCGAACCCAGCATGCCAATTATGAAGAGGTTGAAGGAAAGACCGTTGAAGAAGGCGACATGGCGCAGCTGACCTATACCGCCACCGCCGATGGCAAGCCGCTCGTTGAAGTGGCCCCCGAAGCCAAGGGCATTGGCGAAGGCAACGGCTATTGGATTTCCGCCGATGAACACGCCTTCCTGCCGGGCATGGGCGAAGCGATCGTCGGCCTGAACACGGGCGACAAAAAGGAAGTGGAAGTGAATTTCCCGGATAGCTTCATGGTGAAAGAGCTCGCGAGCCTCAAAACCCTCTACAGCATCGAAGTAACCGCCGTGCGCGTGCGCACCCTGCCGGAGATCGATGAAACCTTCCTCGGCCGCCTTCAGGTGGAGTCCGAGGAAGTCCTTCGCACCCAGATCCGCGAGCAACTGGAGCAACAGGCCGAAAACAAGGCTCTGAACGCCAAGCAGGAGCAGCTGATCAAATATCTTGTCAAAAAAACCAAACTTGACGTGCCGGAAAGCATCGTGCAACAGCAGACCCGCAATATGATGTATGATATTGCCCAGCGCCGCATAATGATGGGCATGACCCAGGAGCAGATTGGCGAGCAGCAGGAGGATATCATGAAGGAGGCGCAGGAACGTGCGCTCGAAAACGTGAAGTTGCGCTATATTGGCCTTGGAATTGCTACAGAACTGGAGATGGGTGCAAGCGAAATTGAAATCGACGAGGAGATCGCGTCGATGGCCATCCGCCAACAGAAGGATGCGCGCGCACTCCGCAAGGAAATAGAAGAAAACGACACGATTGATAGCATTGGTGAGCAAATCCGTTTTAACAAAGCGCTTGACTACATGCTTAAAAATGCAAAAACCAAGTAAACCTTGGGAAACGGAGTTTGGAAATGAACGAAAAGGCACAAATGCTGGTTCCGATCGTGGTGGAACAAACCGGACGCGGCGAGCGTTCGTACGATATCTATTCGCGCCTGCTCAAGGAGCGGATCATCTTTCTGGGCATGGCCATCGACGATGCCGTCGCCAATCTGGTGATTGCCCAATTGCTGTTCCTCCAGAGCGAGGATCCGGAAAAGGACATCAGCATCTACATCAACTCTCCCGGCGGTGTAGTGACCGCCGGACTGGCAATCTACGATACGATGCAGTTCCTCAAGTGCGACATCACCACCTACTGCGTCGGCCAGGCCGCCAGCATGGGTGCTGTTCTGCTCGCCGCAGGGACCAAGGGCAAACGCTTTGCCCTGCCCAATGCGCGCATCATGATCCACCAACCGCTTGGCGGCGCACAGGGGCAAGCCACCGATATCAACATCCAGGCGCAGGAAATCATGCGCATCAAGCAGATCCTCAACGGCATTCTCGCCGACCACTCCGGACGGAGCATCGAGGATCTTGAAAAAGATACCGACCGCGACAACTTCATGTCAGCCGCAGAAGCCGTTGAATATGGATTGGTCGACGAAGTCATTGAGCACGCAAAATAGTTTCGAGGTAGACGATGGCCGATAAAAA
>DAOVNC010000381.1 GCA_030630445.1 Kiritimatiellales bacterium
CAATCTGGCCTATCTCGATGTGGCGGCTACCTCGAACGACTTCACGGATGCCGAGGTGGCCCACAACGCCATCAGCGTTGGGCAATTGGTTGGCGTGAATCCGGAAACCGGCCAGATGATCACCAATGCCGTCAACCTGCTGCCGATCATGGTGCGCTCGGCCTATGTTGCGGGGGAGGTCAATGCCGCTTGGTTCGCGGGCAACGGCGGTGGGCTGACGAACCTGAACGGCGGGTCGATTGTGGGATATATCCCGATTGGGGCCATGCCGACTTCCGGGGTTTGGAACGTATCGGGGTTGACGTTCAAGGATGCGCATTTTGAAGGTCCGCTAAGCGTGGGCGGCCAGGCGCTGGAGGTCGGTTCCGACCTGAACGTCCAAGGCAAGCTGTCAGGCGATGCCTCGGGATTGTCGAATGTCCCGGCGGGCGGCACCGATGGTTCCCTCCAGTTTAACTCGGAGGGCAGGCTGGTCGGCAACACCAACTATTTCATCCATGCGGAGACCGGGAAGATGGCCTTTCGTGCAAAAGAGGGAAATCTGTGGCGCGCCTACAAGCGGGGCGTTGTTGCGGATGAAAATCTCGCCTATGTGGTTCGCGACTACAGGCGAACCGTTGAGTTGTGCCTGTTGACCGGCGGCGTGGAAAACATCCGCCTGCGCGGGGATGGCACGGCCTATATCGCCGGGGATCTGGAAGTCGGGGGCGATGTTGTTTTCGCCAACGGGATCACTGCGGGCAACAACAACTGGTACATCCCGGAAAGCGGCGACCTCTCCATGGGGGGCTATGTGGCGGGAGCCGGGCTTGCGGTGGCGGCCGGCGAATATGTTCCCGATGCATCGGATCTTTCGATGGGTAGCTACACCCAGCAATAACCTGGGTGTATTTTCCCGTTAAAGGTCTTCCATGAAAAAAGAATCCCTATTCCACACGGCTCGAATGCTGGTTCTACCGGCGGTGCTCATCGCCGTTTATGTGTTGCAGCAAACTTTCCCCGCCATCCACCGGCAGGGTGCGCTTTGGTCGGATCATCCGCGATGGTGGCAGTTTTTCACCTGCAATTTCCTGAGCGCGGACTTGTGGCATTTATCCATGAATGCAGGGGGGTTGGTGGTGGTCTATTCGCAATTCGCGCCCCGGATCCGGGCTCCGTTTTTGTTGATGGCCTTTGTCTTGTTTTCCACGGTGTCGGCTTGGGCTTTCTTCCACCTGTGCATGCCCTCGCATGCCTGGGTGATCGGCGCGTCCGGCGGTTCCTTTGCGTTGCTGGGCTTCTTTTCGTGGTTTCTGCGGAGGGCGCGGTTCCAGGTCTACAAATTCGAGCGGGTTGGATTCCCGATCTTGCCGGTGCTCATTGCGGGCATCCTTTGCGAGGCGTTGTTCGCCCGGTGGCGGATGCCGCAACTCGCGTGGCAGCTGCATGCGCTCGGGTTTGTTCTCGGGATTTCAACGGCCATGGTTGCGCATTTTGCCTATGCGGCCAGCCACGCCGGAGCCCGCATCCGCCGGGAAGAAGACTTTTTGCATCGGTTCTGTTTGTGGATCCATGCGGGGCTTTGCCGCATGAAACAAATTTCTGAAATTCAAGGAACAATACGGGGTTAGGGAGAAGCATCATGAAAAAAACAATAGCTATGGTTTTAGGTTCCATCGTTCTGTGCGGGATGGTTTTTGCGGTGGACTATCCACAATGGTTCGTTGATCGCGGCATCATCGACCCGTCGCAGGAAGCCCACGACCATGGCCCCGTCAACCAGGGGCAGGTCAAATGGATCGCCTCCCAAACCTACGCCGAATTCCAGCAAAAGCTCCCCTCGGCCGATCTCGACAAGCTGTTGCTTGCGGTGGATTCCTTTCCGGAAGGCAGCAACCACAAGCCCGCCAACCTCGGCATGCTCAAGGCGGTCGCCACCCCCTTCTACGACGAACTCATCGCGGCGGGATACGAGACCGGCTACCCATGGGAGGGAGGAAGCCCCGCCGACTACAACCTAGCCAACCAAGGTCAGCTCAAGAACCTGTTTGCCTTCAACCTCGATGTCGACCTCGACGGCGACGGGTTGCTGGATTGGTGGGCCGAGCAGTATGGTCTGGGGTCTTCCGGGGCGAATGGCGACACCGATGGCGATGGGCTGACCAACCTCCAAGAATACCAAGCCGGAACCGACCCCAATAATACGGACTCGGACGGGGACGGCGTGAGTGATGGCGAAGAGGCCGCGCTTGGCACCGACCCGCTTGCGGTCGATACAGACAACGATGGCTTGAGCGATGGCGAAGAGGCCGCGCTTGGAACCGACCCGCTTGCGGTCGATACCGACGGCGATGGCTTGAGCGATGGTGAAGAGGTCAACACTTTTGGAAGCAATCCCACGGTTCCTGCATGGCAGGATGGCGGTATTGCCGGGATGCTGCAAGTCGAGCGCTGGAACGAGATTGGAGGAACACATATTTTAAGTCTGGTTGGTTCTAGTCGATTCGGCAACGAACCTGACGAACGGTCGTGGGTTGCGACCACTGAATATCCAAACAATAGCGGGGACAACTACGGCATCCGCATGCGCGGCACCATTACCGTTCCGGTCGACGGAACCTATACCTTCTGGTTGACGGCCGACGACTCCGCCCAAGTCTGGCTGGGCGACACCGAAAGCCCCTATCGCCGGAAGTTGATCCTCGATCTGGAAAGCTGGACCAGCTACCGGGATCTCACGAATCCGAAGGTGCATGGCATTCCAGTCATGCTGACCAGCAACCAGACCTGCTATGTGGAGATTCTGCTCAAAGAAGGCGGGGGAGGGGACCATGTCACCCTGTGGTGGACACGCCCCGGTGAAACCGAACCGGAAATCATCGGTTCCGAATATCTGCACAGCTATGTCCAGCCTGCCGACGATCAGGACATGGATGGTTTGCCGGATACGTGGGAAACCGCCAACGGCCTCGATCCGCTCGACGGCACCGGCGGTGGCTATCAGGATGCCGATGGCGATCTCTACAGCGACTTTGCCGAATATCAACTAGGACTTTCCCCTGTAGTGGTGGATGCCGATGGCGACGGCTTGAAGGACGGTGACGAAGTAACGATTACGCTCACCGATCACAACAATGCCGACAGCGACGCCGACGGCACTCCCGACCGGGTTGTCGTGGACTCCGTCAACGGGGCCGACACCCATGCCCGGTACAGCTACCACGTCAATGCCCCATGGACGACGGTAGGCGACAGTGTCGTTTGCGGCCAGGTTTCCTGGTGGTCGGAACCCTCGCGCGTGGTGTATGAAATCACCGTGCCGACCGCAGGTATCCACCAGATCACCCTCCAGGCGTCCTGGGCCAATGGGCTGCCCGCGCCCAAGGATCGTGCTGGCATGGTGTTTTCCCTGGATGGCCACACGCTGGAGACCGTCAAGGCCGACGGCACCGG
>DAOVNC010000160.1 GCA_030630445.1 Kiritimatiellales bacterium
GCCACTGCCAGGCATCCCGGTCGATGAGCAGTTCCTTGAGCATGTCGAAGGTCAACACGCCGATAATCTTCCCCTCGTTGGAAACGACGGGATAGACAAAGGCATCCTGATCGGCAAACCCCTGCACAACGGTTTCGAGCGGTGTGGCCTCCAGCAACGGAACGATTTCGGTGTTGACGACATCGGAAACCTTCCACTCGGCCATGACATCCTCTTCGGTGACGTTGCGGCCAATCTCGCTGGCCTTCTTGATGGCGAGCTTGGCGAAGGCGGGGCCAATGAGTTGCACACAGAGCGTGGTGGCGGTGACGGTGAAGATAATCATGTCGCCGAGGCTCATCGCTTCGGTCACCTGGATATGCTGGAGGTTGTGGCTGGCCACAATGGAGAGGCCGACGGCCACGCCGCCCTGGGCGAAGATGGCCATGCCCAGATAGTTCCGGACGGGCAGCTCGGCCTTGGAGAGCCGTCCACCCCAGTAGGCCCCTACCCACTTGCCGAGACTCCGCATCAGGACGTAGGCCGCCACCAGCCCCCAGAGCCACAACGGCATGTTGCCCAGCGAAAGGCGGGCGCCGACGAGCACGAAGAAGATAATGTAGATCGGGGTCGAGAAAGAGCGGATCGTCTCGAATAGTTTTTTACTCCGTTTCGGCGCTTGGTTGATGAGCACAATACCCACCGCCATGGTGGCGAGGATCACATCCATGTTGAACGCCACGGAGAGGCCGATGCAAAGCAGGAGGATGCCGATGGAGATGCCGAGCCGTTTTTCGGTCTGCGGCATATAGTGCATCATGGCGTTGAGTACAAAGCCGCATACCACGCCGAGCAGGATCGCGCCCCCCAATTCGATGCCCGTATGCATGAGCGTCGTGCCGATGGAGTCGCCGCCGCTTTGCGTAAGGATCGAGGCCACGCTGGTACCGATACCGTAGAGCGTCATCGCCAGCGCATCGTCGAGCGCAACGATCGCCACGATGGCGGTGGTGAGCACTCCGGCGGAGCGGTATTCCCACAGCACATCGATCGTCGAGGCCGGGTCGGTGGCCGAGGCAATTGCGCCAAACACCACGCCCGCCGCCACAGCGATGATCCAGTCATGAACGACCCAATTGACAATCAACGTGCAAGTAATCCCCACCAAAAAGAAGGCCAGCAGGCCCTCCCCCCAGCAGGATCGCGGTAAACTGCTTGCCGTATTTCTTGAAAATACCGCCGCTCAGCTCGCCGCCCACCAGAAAACCAATCAACCCCAGCGCAAAATTGTTGAAGGGTTGTAGCGCGGCAATGTCCGCCGGATGTAGCAGACCGCCGGAGTTAAAAATAGACAAGCCGAATAATTGGAAGAAATTGTGAAAAAGCAACGCGCCGGTATCGCCGATCAGCACGCCCACCACGATGTAGCCGACTACCTGCGGAACCTTCAGCTTCTGGAAAATCCACGCGCCGACCACGCCGCCCGCCACACAGATTCCAAGAACAGCGAGAACGCCTAGTTGTATTCCATGCATGCTTCTACTCCGATGCGATGAGTTGGCTGTAGATATAGGCGGGATCGTCCGAACCAATGATGCGATCGCGCGTGGCCGGATCCTTCAGACGGGAGCTGATCGAGGACAACGTGCGGATATATTTCGTGTGCTGGTCGGAACGGGCAGCCAACATGCAGACAATCTGTACCGGTTGCTCGTCGAGAGAGGTATAGTCGGCCACCGGCTGCTTGCATACCGCAACAGCCATCACCAGATCCGTCACCGAATCGATGCGCACATGCGGCACGCCAATACCGAATCCGATGCCCGTGCTCATAAGTTCCTCGCGGGCAAAAATCCCCTTGAGCAGCTCGTCGCGATTGCGCACAAACGGGGTTTCGGCCAAAAGATCGACGAGGCGCGTCAGCACCGTCTTCTTATCCACTGCATTCATCAAGACCACGCGCTCGGCCGTCAGCGTTGCACTGCTCGTTACCCCGCCGGGAGCCGGGGAGGAAACGGGATTGCTCGAAAGCCGGGAGTTCACCCAGTTCTCGACATCCTCGCGCTTGAAGCGCCACGTCGTGCCCAGCTTGCCGCCCGGCAGATCTCCCTTCTGCGCCCAGTCATACACCGTACGCTCGGAAACGCGCAAATATGCGGCCACTTCGTCGATTGTCATAATTTCGTGCATAATCAACATCTCCCCGTTGAATTTGCGAGAAACTACACTAAACCGCACCGACCGCAATACAAAACCTCGGCTAATTCTCTATATGGAACCAGACCGCTTAAAAGCGGAACTACAAACCAGCGGAAACAAGGAAAAGGTATGCTGTCCCGAATGGCACTAAGTTAAGGTCGTTTGAGAAGAAAAGAGTTCCATAATTCGCAAGCAGGGTTGGCTTGTTATCGTAGACGAGTGCTTCCAGCCTCGTTTGCCTATGCGATACGTATTATTTTGCGGAACGAGGCTGGAAGCACTCGTCTACATTGATGATCGAGCCAGAAAGACCCTGCCGATTATTGTTCTAAAATGGCTCTATCCACAAACCACGGCAAAACCGGTAGCCGCCCTGTTTGCCATCCCGGAAAACCAGTTCGATGTGCAGCTTCCAACCATTTAAAATCTCACCGCCGACAAACTGACCGCGTTCGCTCCCAAGACACATTAACCCCGCTCAACCGCCTGAGGGTTGGCGCCCCGGAAGCCTATTACTATTGGCTCAAAGCAACGCAACTCAATGACGGGGCGTAAAACCATTGCGATTCCATGCGAAAAAGCCCGCTTTCCATGGCATTTACCGTAAAAACTCCAGCCCCTGAAACTTTTATCTGTTCATCTTGGGCTGTGGATTTTATCTTCTGTTTTTACACTGTTCGGAAAGGGATCCCGTGAGTCGCATACCATTTTGCCATCTTCATTTTCATACCAGCTACAGCCTGCTCGACAGCACTGTAAAGGTTAAAGACGCCATGAAGGCCGCCACCGACATGGGCATGCAGCACTTGGCCATTACCGATCACGGGGTGCTCTACGGCGCAGTCGATTTCTACAAGACCGCCCACTCGTTCGGAATCAAGCCGATCATCGGTTGCGAGGTCTATCTGGCCCGCAACGGCATCGAAGAAAAAAGCTCCCAGCGCAACAACATGCATCTGGTGCTGCTGGCCGAGACGCAGGAGGGCTACCACAACCTCGTTAAGCTCGTATCCCTCGCCTCCCTCGAGGGGTTCTACTACAAACCGCGGATCGACAAGGATCTGCTTCGCAAATACAACAAGGGGCTCATTGGGCTGACCGCCTGCCTGCGGGGCGAAGTTACCGAAGCGTGCAAAGACGGGGATCTCGGAAAAGCCGAAGCCTTGGTACGCGAATATTCCGACATCCTTGGAAAGAACAATTTCTTCCTTGAGCTGCAGGACCACGGCCTGCCGGAACAGAAAACGGCCAACCGGAATATGCTGGAGATTGCCAAGCGCACGGGTCTCCCGCTCGTGGCAACCAACGACGTCCACTATGTCCGAAAGGAACATTCCGAGGCGCACGATGTACTCATCTGCCTCCAGCGCGGCGACCTCGTGGCCGACCCAAACCGCCACCGCTACGAAGGCGACCAGTTCTACATGAAGAGCGGCGAGGAGATGGCCGCCCTCTTTCCCGACCAGCCTGAAGCCATCGCCAACACCGTCGAGATTGCCCACCGCTGCAACGTCCAGTTCGAATTCGACCTCCCCGCCGAGCGGCTCCATTTTCCAAGCTTTGAACTCCCCGAGGGCTTCGACAAAAAGAGCTACCTCATCCACCTCGGCAAGGCCGGGCTCGAAGCGCTCTACGGCATCGGCGACCTCGACCAGCCCAAGGACGACCGCGAAAAAGAGATTAACGAACGTTTCTACTACGAAGTCGGCATCATCGAAAAAACCAACTACATCAACTACTTCCTCGTGGTGCAGGACTTCATCCAATACGCCCGCCGCGAAGGCATACCGGTGGGGCCGGGCCGCGGCTCGGGGGCGGGTTCGCTGCTCTCCTACTCGTTGGCCATCACCACGGTCGACCCACTCAAATACAGCCTCATCTTCGAACGGTTCCTCAACCCCGACCGCGTCTCGCCGCCCGACTTCGACATCGACTTTTGCCCGACCCGCCGTGCGGATGTCATCAAATATGTGCGCGACAAGTATGGCGAGGACTGCGTCGCGCAGATCATCACCTTTGGAACGCTCGGCGCAAAGACGCTGATGCGCGACCTCGGCCGCGTGCTCGAAATCCCGCTGCCCTACTGCGACCGCCTCGCCAAAATGATTCCCGAAACGCCCGGCACCACGCTCGAAAAAGCACTGGCCGAAAGCCCCGACTTCAAGTTGGCCACGAATTCCGAACCCGACGCCAAGCGCATCATGAAACATGCGCGGATCCTCGAAGGCCTGCCGCGCCATACGGGCATGCATGCCGCAGGCGTCGTGATCGGCGAAAAGCCGCTGATCGAAATTATTCCGCTCATGCGCGAGCAGAAGGAAAAACTGATCGTCGTCCAATTCGAAAAGGGTCCGACCGAAGACATCGGATTGCTTAAAATGGACTTCCTCGGGCTGAAAAACCTCACCATTATCCACGAAGCCTGCGCACTCATCAAGCGCAACCACGGCATCGACATCGACCCTGAAAAGCTTCCGCTCGACGATGCCAAAACGTTCGAGATGCTGGCGCGCGGCGACACCGTCGGAATCTTCCAATTGGAATCCGGCGGCATGCGCGACACCCTGCGGCAGGTCGCCCCCGACTGCATCGAGGACATCATTGCCATCCTCGCGCTCTACCGCCCGGGGCCGATGCAGTTCATCCCCGACTTCATCAAGCGCAAGCATAGGCAGGAGGAGGTTGAATACGACCACCCGCTGCTCGAACCGATCCTGAAGGAAACCAACGGCATCATCGTCTACCAGGAGCAGATCCAGCAGGCCGCCCAAAAACTGGCCGGTTTCTCGCTCGGCGAAGGGGATATCCTCCGTCGCGCCATGGGCAAGAAAAAACCCGAGGTCATGGCCGAGCAACGGGGCAAATTTGTCGACGGCTGCAAAACAACCAACGGCATCGGTGCCAAGCTCGCCGGAACCATCTTCGACAACATTGAAAAATTTGCGCAATACGGCTTCAACAAGTCGCACTCCACCGCATACGGATTTGTCACCTACCAAACCGCCTGGCTCAAGGCGCACTACCCCTCCGAATTCATGGCCTCGCTGCTGTCCGGCGAAATGGGTAATTCCGACAAGCTGACCGGATTTATTTCGGAGGCCAAGGAGGTGGGTATCGCCGTGCTTCCACCGTGCGTCAACGAATCGATTGCGCGCTTCAACGCCGTGCCCGACGGCAGCGACATCCGCTTCGGCATGGCCGCCATCAAAGGCGTTGGCGAAGGCGTCGTTGAAGAAATTGTCCACGAGCGCGACGAAAACGGATCCTTCGCGGGACTCATGGATTTTTGCTCGCGAATCAGCGGCACCAACAAAAAGGTGGTCGAAAGCTTGATCCGCTCCGGTGCGTTCGACTTCATCGGCATCCACCGGGCGCGCCTGTACAACGGCATCGACATCGCTATTGGCCGCGCTGCCGAAGCCTTGAAGGACAAAGCCTCCGGCCAGTGCTCCATGTTCGATATGCTGGGTGCCGAAGATACATCGGCCAGTGCCGTCGACGAAGAGTTCCCCGACTGCAAACCATGGTCGGAATCCGAAATGCTCGCCGCCGAAAAGGAGCTGATCGGCTTCTTTATCTCCGGCCACCCGCTCGCCCGATACGAATGGGATCTCGACCACTTCGCCCTCAAGCGCCTGAAGGATATCCAGCAACTCGCGGCAGGAGAACGCACCCGCGTCGGCGGCATGATTGTCGAGACCCGCAAGCTTTTCACCAAGAAGAAACAGGAGCCGATGGCGACCTTCCGGATCGAAGGACTCGAAGGCTCCATCAGCGCCATCATCTTTCCCGAACCCTTCGCGGAGTACGGCAACCTTGTCCAGGAGGATGCCACGGTCATGCTCGGCGGCATCATGATGGAGGAGGATAGCGGCGACCTTAAATTCCAGGTGCTGGAGATCTTCCCGCTCGAACAGGCCGCCAGTATCTTTTGCGAGCGCGTCAGCCTCCACCTTCCGGAAACCGTCGTGAACGAACCAATGATGGGACGTCTCAGGGAAACCGTCACCGAGTTCCAAGGCAACACCCCGCTCAACCTCTGCATCGAATTCGTCGACGGCCCCAAGGTATTCATCAACTCCGACCACGACTACAAAGTGCGGCCCTGCGTCGAACTCGAACACAGCTTCGAGCACGCCATCGGTGAAGGGCTCGTCTACATTGCCGCCAAGCCCGACCCCCTGCGCAACCCACCCAAGGAACGCAAGTGGGGAAAGAAGGGATGAAATTTAAACCCTGAAACTTGAAACCTGGAATTTATAGCTTAAACTGCGCCTTGTGAGTTGTTCGTTAATCCCATGAAACATAAACCCAAACACATTATTGAATATGTCTCGCTGGTTCTGGTCAGCGGACTGGTCCGCATCCTGCCGCTACGCGCGGCGCTGGCACTGGGGTGGATCGTCGCGGCTGGATCGCACTTCATCGGCCGCGTCAACGTCGAGCGGACGCACAACCGCATCCGGGAGGTGTTCGGCGATCGCTATACGGACAGGGAAGTCCGGCGCATCGCATGGATTGCGTGGCGCAACCTTTGCTTCAACGCCATCGATGCCCTGCGTTTCCCGACGCTTACCCTGAAAAAAATCCGCAAGCAACCGCTCGCCAACCTTGAGCCGAAGCTAAAAAAAATCCTGGAAGATTGCGAGGGCGGCTTTATTTTTGCAACCCCCCACATGGGCAACTGGGAAATCGCTGGCATCGCTAGCGACCTTATGGATATTCCGCTGTTCGTCATTGTGCGAAAACAGAAGAACCCGCTCATGGATGCCTATATCAACAAGATGCGCCGCACCTTCAGCATGGAAGTAGTGTATCGAGAAGCACGGATGCTAAAAGGTGTGGTCGACCGACTTAAAGAAGGGAAAGTTTTGGCGATCCTGCCCGATGTCAATTCGCGAGCCAAGGGGGTCACGGTCGACTTCCTCAACGGCAAGACCACCATTGCCACCGGAACAGCCTCTTTTTCACGAATGGCCAACTGCCCCGTCTATCCGGTCTGTACGCGCCGAATTGGCTGGACCCAGCATGATGCCGTCCTGCTCGACCCGATCACACCCGACCTGGCAATGGATAAAGAGGAAGACCAGCAACGCATCATGCAGGAAGTCATGACGGCTCTTTCCAATGAGATCATCCAGACCCCCGAGCAATATTTCTGGTATAATAAGCGTTGGGTGCTTGATTCAATTAAGAATTAAGATTTCAGAATGCAGAATGGTAGAACTCGAACGGCGTTGGCCTTTTGCAGCTGAAAGCTGTCGCAGGCCAACCACTCTTCATTCTGAAATCATCGTTCTTCATTTTCTCGCTCCGCCTTCCAGTCGGCCAGTTGCTGCACGTCCTTGTCGCCGCGGCCCGACACATTGATGACCAGCAAGTCGTCCTTGCCGAACTGTTCGGCATTCTTGACGACCCATGCAATCGCGTGCGCGCTTTCGAGCGCGGGCAGGATGCCCTCCCACTGCGCCAGTTTGTCGGAACCATCGACGGCCTCGACATCGGTAACGTGGAAATATTCCGCGCGCTTAAGGTCGCGCAGCAAACTGTGCTCGGGGCCGACACCGGCATAGTCAAGTCCCGCGC
>DAOVNC010000471.1 GCA_030630445.1 Kiritimatiellales bacterium
GATGCGTTCTCAATGATGGGCAGTGCGATCTTCGGAGGGACTACTCGTGCCTTCCCTTGAAGGTTCCGCTCCCTGATAATTTCCTCGACTTTATCCACAAGCCGTACCCACCGTTCCCAGCGCATGAACTGAAGGCGGTCTGTGAGGATACCCATCGTTTCCTTTAGAGGTTCAGCAATGGTGCGCGATACGAATTCTCCGAGCTTCCGACTTGCTGTGATTGCGGTGTCGGCTGTCTTCGCAACCTCCTGTACGGCCTTTGCGATCTCTCCTGTTTCGCCATTCATTGTTCGTTCCTTATCTAATGATTTGGATATCCTTCATTTGAGTGCTCATTGGCTCAAGTCGAGTAAGTGCGCCTTCCACTGTAAACGGTGTCCCGCTGTGCATGGTTTTGAACTCTGGGAAGTCATTGATATCCACGTCAAAAATGATGGATAAGTATGTGTCATCAGGATCTTTCATAAACACCGTAACCAAACTGGCATCTCCTTTAGACACCTGTGAAAGTTGACCTGAAAACCGAATCCGCAGTCCCAGATAATCCTTTTTCGCCTGATCCTGCTGATAGGATGGCCGCGAACGTATGTCCTCGAAGATATCAGATATCGTCGGTGTATTAGGCGGATGTTCAACAGCGGGTGCGAGGGTCGCCTCTAAGGGGGGCTGAACCGGGGGAGTAGCAGTATTTGAATTTGAGGAATTACGTTTCATAAACCAAACAAACGTTGAAAGTACGAAAACCCCTATGCCTGAAAATAACCATTCCTTGTTGTCTAGTATCCACTCAATCACCGTGCGTTTCTCCTTTTAGTTGACACTCTAAAAAAAACCAACGGACACTACCTCCTAGTTGAACATTTAGCAAGAAGGACAAAAGGCACGAAAACCCAAGGCTTCCACCTCAAAGTCCCCGTGCCGTTTCTAGCGACCCATCTTATAGATCCGGCGACTGAATATTGGGATTAACCGCGATAGAACGCAAGGAACACAAAGACGCCTATCCTTCTGGTTTTTTGCGTTCTATGCGTTCCTTTGCGGTTAAAATCAAGTCCGCACATTCTCAACATTTAACCGCCGGAGCAATAGTAGGGCTATCGGTCTTAAGGCTGACTACATGGGTCTTGTCGCTGTAGTCTGTTCCTTCGATGGTACGATGTCTTGCGGTACAGCCATCTTGAAGTATAGGTTGCTCGTGTTTCTCCTGCGTGTTACATATTTCGGTAGTTGCCTCATGGGTGTCTCCGTTCGTTATTAGATTGGGTGGTGAAACAAAATGGCACAGCGTGGCAAGTGAAATATTGATCTATAGTTAAACAATACTGCTATTATTGACCAAAAGGATGGTACACAATGAAACATGAACAACTTTTTGCCGAACGCATCGGCGGAGCCGAATTCGGCAAATCGACCGAAATCTATAAATTCGAGAAAATCAAGCGTGCCAAGGCCAAGGCGCGCGAGCTGCATCCGGGGCTGGAAATTCTCGATTTCGGTGTGGGCGAACCCGATCAAATGGCACCGGCCCCGATCCGCGAAGCGCTCAAGCGCGAAGTCGACCTGCCGGAAAACCGGGGCTATGCCGACAACGGCACCGCCGAATTCAAGGAAGCCGCCGCGACTTATATGAAAAACTTTTTCGGCGTCGATCTGGATCCCTCCACCGAAATCAACCACAGCATCGGCACCAAGCCGGCGCTGGCCATGTTGCCGCTCGCATTCGTTAATCCGGGCGATGTGGTGTTCCAGACGGTTCCGGGCTATCCGGTGTTGGCTACGCACTCGAAATACCTAGGTGGCGAAGTGGTGGATATTCCGCTGCTCGAAGAGAATGCCTTCCTTCCCGATCTCGGGAAAATCGATCCGGCCCTGGCCGACCGCTGCAAGCTCTTCTACATCAACTATCCCAACAACCCGACCGGCGCGGTGGCTACCGACGCATTCTACGACGAGCTGATCGCTTTTGCGAAAAAGCACAATATTCTCGTCGTGCAGGATGCCCCCTATGCCACGCTCGTCTACGACGGCAAGCGCACCTCCATCCTCCAGCGCCCCGGCGCAAAGGACTGCTGCATCGAACTGCACTCCATGAGCAAGGCCTACAACATGACCGGTTGGCGCATCGCCTTTTTCTGCGGCGCAAGCTGGGCCGTGGAGGCGCTGTCCACCATCAAGGACAACTGCGACAGCGGCCAGTTCAAGGCCATCCAGAAAGCGGCCTGCGCCGGCATTGCCGACGAAAGTCTCGCCGAAGGTATTCGCATGCACTACGAAAAACGCCTGCGCCGGATCGTGGAGGTGCTTACCGATGTTGGGTTCGATGCCAAGATGCCGGGCGGCACGTTCTTCCTGTACACCAAGGCGCCGAAAGGGGCGGGGGATATCGTGTTTTCCAACGCCGAGGAGGCCTCGCTCTATCTGATCGAAAACGTCGGCATCTCCACTGTGCCGTGGGACAACACCGGCCCCTTTATCCGCTTCGGCGCCGTGTTCGAATCCGCCGGCGATGCC
>DAOVNC010000058.1 GCA_030630445.1 Kiritimatiellales bacterium
AAGATTTTCTTTTCCTTTGCGCCTTTGCGTCTTCGCGGTCATCCATCCTTCCATATATCAAGGGATTCTCCATCGTTTGGAGCATCGGCTGCTTCCTATAAATCCGTTGCATGGTCTTGTTCCTGAGCAAGAATGGTCTGCAGCGGTTGGTTTCTCCACCATAAAAATCTACGATGAGCCTTTTATTAGGGGACAGGAAAACATTGAAGTCCCAATTTCCCCGAAACGCGCCCCCTTCGGGAGGCACGTCCTACATCCTTTCTTCCACCATCAACGTCGAGCACTCCGCCCTACGTTGTAGGACACGGTTCTTTTTGAAAAAAAGGCCGTGTTGCATCACGGTATATTGACTCTTTCCGCTCCCCTTAGATGCTCTATTTTAACCGGACCTCGACCTTGTAGAAGCCACTGGCTTCCGCACTGTGGAGGGTGTCGGTATAGCTGTTTTGCGGATGGTCGATCATCGATCCAAGCTGCTGGAAGCTATTGGTCAGGCTTTCCGTCCAAAGCACCTTGTATTCCCGCGTCGCAACCGAAGGCCACCCGACAACAAAGCTTCCGGTCGACCCATTGGTCACCGCAAAGAACGATGCCGGGTTGGTGGGATCGGTTCCGGCAATATATTCTTCGAGGTTGGTAAATTGATCAGTGTCGCCATGTGCATTGGGCATTGCGTTGGTGCCATCCAGAAAATACTGAATTTCCCAGTCATCCAGCATTCCATCCCCATCGAGATCCATTGGAGTCCCCTGTAGTTCATACGCCCCCATATCCACTATGCCACCAATAATGCGTGTGTTCCCCTCCAAATCGATTGTCACGGAGACATCGGCATTATTCCCTGTATTTTTACAGGGTGATGAAGCTTGCAGGTGGGAATCCCCCGCGCCGATATTTACGAAGACCGGAGCGGTGGTAATATTCCCCCCTACCCCATGAACGGTGTCGGGAGAACAGGAATAATGGAGACCGTCCGCATCATAAATATTGTCATCCCCCTCGGTGGCCGTGTTGTAGTAAATAATGGAGTTGTAAACCTCTCCCCCAACGGTTCCTCCGCCATTACCAGAAATTGAATTACTAACCACGGTACAACTGTATAAGTCACTATAGGCCGTTCCCCCTCCAATGTTGCCACGGATAACACAGTTGTTCGCTTCGGAGAAAAAGAGAGAGGCCCCATTGAGCAAGCTTTTGTTATTCTTAATGACACAGTACTGCACAAGACCGCCAAGAACACCGCCTCCACTATCCACCGCCGTGTTATTAGCGATCATGCTGTTATAGATCTCCGTATCGTATGTCCCTCCGCCCCACTCCGCCATGTTCCCACTAATCACCGAGTCATATACCCTGCCGAGATAAACCCCGCCGCCATCAACGTCTGCATGATTCCCAACAATGATACAATTGGTTATTGTGGCTGAGAGTCCATTGCATAGAATGCCGCCCCCTTCATCTGCGGTATACCCGTTGGTAATGGTCAACCCACTGATCGTACATGCAACATCTTCAAGGTTGAAACACCGCACAAAACCACCACCATCCACCACGGTCTGCAAGGGATCACCGGAACCCTTCAACAGAATGTTCGAAGAGATTGTTATTTCAGATGAAATGAGATAATTGCCTGCCCCTATCAATACAGTATCGTCGTTCCCCGCAAGATCCGCGGCAGATTGGATATTGGTTGCTCCCGTGGCGACGCTAGAGAAAGGTGAGACATGCGACCCACTGCTAGATACATAAAAAACCGAGCCCAGTGCCCCGGAAAGAAAACTCCACATCACACTCATTACCAGAAGTTTTCTCATACTAACTTCCTTTTTTTAGGCCAGGGAAGACGGCTAACGGAAGCCCAAATGCGTCCTTTAGTTCGCTGGAAGTTCATTCCATATGCTGGACTGAACGAAAAAGGTACTAACGATCATATTATTGCGCACGTCATCAGAAATCACAGCGGGGTCAAAAGTCACCGTGGCATCTTTTTTAAGGGTAAATCCATCCTGCGTAATAATCGTCCCCGAGACATCAAGATCCTTGTCGGCAGTAATACTCCCTTCGGAAAAGATAAGTCCGTCGAAGGTGAGTTCTTTTTTGATCTTCATATCCCCTAGGGTGAGAAACGCACAGCCGGTTCCTGTAACGACATCCGCTGTGGCGCTTTTGAACAAATCCATCCCTCCAGTGGAAAACAGAACGACATTCTCACCAAAAGTTGCATTTTTCTCTATCGTCAAATCTCCTACCACGATGATGGTTGTATAGGGATCCACAAAAAGCCCGTTCTTAAAGGATTGTCCGCCACTCTTCACGACCAACGTGCCCCCGCCAATGATACGGTTAGTGAACTTATCGATAGACGAATCGACGACTACAATGCCACCGGCAAGATTCAACGTATTTGTTATTATGGTCGCTCCCGTAGTTGGCCGGACCAAATCGATATCGAAAAAACTCGTATCAATACTTAATTCAAGAACCCCATCTTCAGGGATGCTCGACCCCGAAGCAAAATCGTCATGGTTGTCCGCCAGCACATCTCCCGTTATGTTGACCCCGCCGGACACTCTCAGTTTCCCGTTTTGGTAAATGCTTCCATCTATTGTTGCGTCTTTAAAGATTTTCGAATCACCATCCAGCGTCACCAATCCATAGGTTCCAAAATCACTCAACCCCGCCTCGAGCCGAAGGAGCCTTTCGCCATCCATAACCGTTCCTCGAGACTGAATCACAAAGTTTGAAAGTGATGTATTATACCAGACTGCGGCCACATAGGAGCCATTGCCAACCATATCGGTTTCTTCAGTCGCTGAAGCTTCATCGAAACTAATCGCAGCGACCCCTTCCCTATACGCCTTGTTGCTTCTCAATTTGTCCAAGGTGCGCTGAAGGCCGGCCTCCGCCACCCAGAATGCCTGAGCCGTATGTTTCACATACACCGTTTCAAGCGTATCGGTGTCGCGTAGTTTGAAAAGCCCAATGGCCAACACACTAAAAGCGAGCATCACAACCATCACCATCACCAAAACACCGCCGTCTTTTCCTTTCATCTTTTTCATGGCTAGTTCCTCACGTATATGGTGGACACAATCTGACTAGGATCGTCGCCCGCCGCCGAACTCAGAGTAAGTGTTACCGATCTATTCGCTGTGTTTTTCGTCGTTACCAGCGAGACCGCCTGCCTGCGGATCAGTCGCAAGGAAAGCGTTGAATTCTTAGTCATATCCAGATTCCCACCGGACACGGTGAAACTAACATTTGTCCCGCTTGGATCCACGCATTCGAGTTGATTGTTCCCAACCGTAATATCGCCAATCGAACTTTTTCGCACCTCCCGGGCCATCACATGCATGGCGAGCGAAGCATCGCGCTGCATGTCCACGGAATCATTCATCCGCTTCCAGCCCTGCCACCCAAAGACCAGCATGGAGCCGGTAGCCAACGCCAGTATAGAGAAAGCCACCGCCGTCATCATTAACTCGACCAGCGTAAAACCACTTTTAGATCTCTGCTTTTTCATGCTAATTCACCGTTGCCTTGCTCAACCCTTTTTCGTAGCGGCGGGAATTGAGTTCCACCGTATCGCCTGTCATATAGGAAATGGAGATCTGGATATCATGGTATTTATCCCCATCCGCATTGGTCTGTTCCGAAGAAACCGTAACCACTACCGGCATGGTATTCCCATTGACCATCACCGTTTCCGGAGTAGCAGGGCTTGCTCCTAAACTTGCATACGTCGTGTTCCAGAGAGCTTCCAAAACGCGGTTTGCAGTCACGATGGCCTCACGTTTGTTTTGCTGCCGCTGGATGCCCCCGCCGGTTTGATACATCACGGCAGCTCCTCCCAAGGCTAGAACCACCAGAACGATAACAGATACCATGATTTCAATCAGCGAGAATCCGGATTTATGCTTTGTCTTCATAACATTTCCTGCGTGTAGCTTTCCATCTCTGTCCGATCAACAAATTCTAGCGGAACGACCCGCCTCTGTCCACCAACAACCTCTTCGATAACAAATTTAAACACCTAGTAGACACTAACTTATGGAGCATATCCTGCGCCAACATCGCTAGTTCCTAGTGCTTGGTACCTAGTGCCTAGTCCATAGCATCTCGTGCTTGGTTCCTAGTGCTTAGTGCTTGGTTCCTAGTGCTTCTAGTACCCAGAGCCTAAAACCCAATGCCTAAAGCCTTATCTCCTCGGTTTATCGAGATAGTCGTAGAAGTATTTCACGACCTTTTCGCCCATGGGATCCTCGAAGACGACTTCGGTCTTGCGAATTTCAATAATGCGATGTCCCTGGATCGAATCGCCAATATGACAGTTTTCGCCATTGATGGTCGCGATGGGATCGTGCGTGCTCCAATAGATGCCACTCAATTCAATTTTAAACTTTTCGGGCCCCTGATTCGCCGCTTCCGCCATATTGGTTGGCATAATGTCGGGCGTAATGAGCGTGACGACCGGTGCCATGGTTCCTTTTAGCTCCCTTTCGTCGATGCGTTCATTGTCGAGCATGCGCTGAACCATTTTCACATCCCGGCCCACCGCCGTCACCAAATTCTGATATTGCGTGGTATCGGCAATCTCAAAACCTTCCGCACCGATTTTCTGGTTCAACCACCCGAGCGGCGCGGCGACGGCCGCCACAACGATCAGCATGGTGTAGATGGCGGGCTTGACCGGAACTTCCCGGTATTCGCTGACGGCGCCCTTGGTTTTGTTTTTTCCAATCATTGGATCCCTCCGTTGAAGGCCTTCATTTCATCCAGCAATAGCAGTTCAAAAACAATCTCCACATCATACAATCCGTCTCCCTCGGTAAGTTCGGTGGGTTGCGTTATTTTAAGGGAACTGACCGAAAGCAAGCGCTGCTCGGTCTTGACTGCATTAATGAACAACTGGATGTCTGTAAAGCTCGCAGCCCCGTTCACCACGGCATGGAGCACCGGAACGGCCGTTTGCTTCTGTTTCTTTTGATTCACCATACTGACGGTGGTTCCCGTACTAAAGTTGTTTTGTTCTGCCATCTCCTGCAGAAAAGAACCCAACTGATCCTCGGATGCCAGCTCCCCGCCCGCAGCGGTTTTAAAGCCCTCGATGAGTTCAACCGCCTCTTTCCGGGCCGCAATGAAAGGAGGGAGAACCTCGGAAAGCGCCTGGGTTTCCTGCAACCGCCATTCTGCCCGCTGCTGCCATGCATGCGAACCCAGCCCTACGCTGACGATGAGCAGCGGCGGAATAATCAGCCATGCCCTCAGCCTCCCCCCACTCGCCATAAAAATTCCTACATCCATTGTTCACCTACTCTAGTTTATTAGTGCCTTGTTCTTAGTGCTTGGTGCTTTGTTCCTAGTGCTTAGTGCATTGTTCTTGGTGCTTTGTTCCTAGTGCGGACTACGAACCAAGCACTACGCACTAGGCACTAGGCACTAGGCACTAGGCACTAGGCACTAATTATTTTAATATACATTCAAACCTCACAAAATAGACCGGTTGGCCGCCCACCGTTTTCGACTCGCTTTTGACCTGCTTGATGCTGTGCACCAAACCGTTCAGCTCCGCATTCTGCCCCCAAGCCTCCTGCTGCGCCTTGACCGATTTTCCCGGCCCCACCAACCCAAAGGCGATATTGTTATTGGCGGCAGAGGCCTCTAGATTTTCGACCGCCACATCCTCCGGAAAGTTTGCAAAAAGCTGATTGAGAACCGGAAGAAAGTGGGTGCGCTGCGCAAAGGCGGTCTTCAGCAAAGCCAGATCCGCGGCATAGAGCTTAAGCTCTTCATAGGCCTTGTCCGGATCCTTGTAGAACGTCTTGCTGAAATCCGACGACGAGGTAACCGCCTTGACCATCCGTCCCCGCTGGCGGCTTGCGCTGTAGGCCTCCATCACATTGGAGGAAGCCAGATAGGCCACATAGACCATGCCTGCCGCACACACGGCCAAATAGAGGATCATGCCGTTGTAGAACTTCCGCCGCTGCTCCGGCGTGCTCGTTACCGTCTTTGCTAAATTGATTTGATAATCTACCATTACGCTACGCTCCATTGGAAATTAAGAATTAAGAATTCAGAATGTAGAATGGATGAACTCAAGTAGCGTTGGCCTTCTTTTCTAAATGCGGTCGCAGACCCGCCATTCTTCATTCTAAAATCGCCATTCTTCATTATCATGTATTCCTCAATCCAAGCCCCAGGCTGGTGGTCATCAGCGGGGTGATTGCTTCGTCTTTCTTCGACGACTTTGCGCCATGCGCAATCATAAAGTTTTTATCCTTCAGCGGGTTCCACACCTCGGTCGGCAGGCCTATCGTATCGTGGATCTGCCCAAGGAATTCAGAACTGTCCGGCACAAATCCCGTTAATACTAGGCGGTTGACCGGCGTTTTATCCACCTTTACGTGGTAGTAGAGCAATGCATCCGAAATGTTTTCAATCAGGTACTGCACCTTGCTCGCCCACTCGGCGGAGCGGGAAATAATGGTGCGCGGGTAAATATAGTGGTCGTTGTACAGAACAGAAATATCGGCGTTGTAGCGCGACAGGTTGACCACGCAAACCGCATTCTCGGTCGTCACGCTGTCTCCGCGCAGAGTTAAAAAGAGATTGCAGAGCGACATGCAACCCACATCCATCATTACGGGGAACAGGCCCGCCTTTTTTACGAGATTCATTTGGCGCACCACCTGATCCTTGGCCACGGCCACCAGCACGCCTTGCAGTTGTTCGCCCTGCTGGGTGTAGGGATCGCTCCTCGGGCGGTTTAGATGCCAGTCGAGCATGATTTTTTCCGGCGGAAGCTGCAACGTTTCCTCGGCTTCAAGCTTTAATGCGGAGGTCAGTTCAATTTGCGAAAGATCGGGATACTTAAAATATTTGAGGCAGAGCGAGCGCGACTGCAACCCGGCGCAAACCGTGCGCGTCGGCATCTTGGCCTTTTTCCACAGCTTGCGGATTACCCGTACCATCTCGTCATCCGTGGCATCCGGCGCATATTCCATCCATCCGGCATGCGTCAGCAGGATTTTCTTGCGGCCACGCCGTACCATCCGGGAAACACTGACAAAGCCATCCCCAATGTTGATCCCCGCAATGTTTTCATTCTTTTCTGTGGATTCCGCTGACATTTCTACCTCTGCATTCAGTTCCGGTGTAATGTAAAAAAAGGCCATGGACTGGCGACTCCGGATTAAGACGAAGCCGCCATCCATGTGTCATTCAGTATCTAGTCAAGCAGCGTGCCGGTCCATTCGACATCACCGCCGTCAACGGTCATTATTACACTTGCAGCATTGCCGTCACTATCCGTCTCAGTCGTGGAGAGTGCAGTAACGACATAGGCATCCTTGGCTGTATGAGTGAAGGTATAGTTTGCATCCTTGAAGTAGGCGCCGTTCATATCGCCAGTATTGATCCCTTTCAAGGTCGTAGCCACGCCAGCTACTGCAGGCGCATCATTCTCAGCCCAATACATACGTAGCTGGGTTGCAATCGTGGTGCAGCCCGCCTGGCCTTCCGTGGCTTTCGCCCGATCCTTGTTGCCCGACATGAGCGGGATGGCTACCGCCGCCAGAATGGCTACGATAATTGCGACAACCATCAGTTCCACCAGCGTGAAACCTGACTTTTTGTTTTTCTTTGTCTTCATCTTGTTCTCCTTTTGTTGATTACCAACTACCATGGGCACCATGCCCTATTTCCATTCCCATCCGCCCCAGAGATGGATCTTCCTACCATTGAATTTGTCTCTTCTATTGTCATCAACCTCCTTTTCTGGAAGCGCTACTGAACACTCGACGAAACCGTGAAGATCGGCATATAAATCGCCAGCACGATCACCAAGACAAACGCGCCAAATACGCAGATAATCACCGGTTCGAACAGGGCCATGGTGGTCATGATCGACACTTCCACCTGGTCTTCATACAAATCGGCCACCTTTTCCAATACCTCGGGGAGCTGGCCGGAATCTTCGCCGACACTGACCATGCGTACCACCAGCCCCGGAAAGATGCAGCTCTGCGCCAGACTGTCGGCAATGCCATGCCCTGTCAGGATCCGGTCGCGCACCTCCAGCACGGTGCGTTGCAACACTTGGTTTCCGGTGGCTTCCGCGCAGATTTCCATCGCGGTGGAGATCGGAACCCCGCTGTTGACCATGATGGCCAGACTGCGGCAAAAACGGGCCAATACATATTTCATGATCAGATCGCCGGCATAGGGCGTTTTTAGCTTGAGCTGATCCTTTCGATAGCCCCCCGACGAGGTGCGTCCGTAGAAGACCAGCGCAGCGGTCACTACAATCACGAGGGCAAAGATTTCGATGACATACTTCACAAAGAAATTATTGATGGAAAAGACGATCGTGGTGAAGATGGGCAGCTTTGCGCCAAAGCCCCCGAAAATATCAACAAACTGCGGCAGTATCCACAAGGTCATAATCAGGCAGACGACCACAAAAAAGCCGGCAATAAACATGGGATAGGCCGCCATGGCCTTGATGCGGCGCTGCAGCTTGTCGGTGCGTTCGAGATAGTCGGCCAGTTGCTTCAGGGTTTCCGGAAGCTTGCCCGCCTCTTCCGCCACCTTGGCCAGTCCGCAAAACATGACATTGAAAATTCTCGGGTGGCTGGCGACCGCTTGCGAAAAGCTTTTGCCGTCGTTCAACTGACCCACCATGTCCAGTACGGCCATTTGCAACTGCGGCTGTTCCAAATCCTGCCCGATCGTATCGAGCGCATCGCGCAGCGGAACCCCCGCATTGACCGAAATGGCCAACTGGCGGCAAAAGATGGCGAGATCGCCCATCCTTACCTTGCCTGAAGAAAAGGCCTTTCGCTTGGCTTTGACGTCCGGCTTTACGGGAGCCGATTTCGGGGCCGCACCGGCCTTTTCATGCTCGATGCCAAAGAGGTCGACCACGGTCAATCCCTTCTTCCGCAAGGCTTCCAACGCCTCCAGCCGGGTAGACGCCTCGACTGAGGAGCGAATCTCCTGGCCTTCCTTGTTTTTCGCAATATAGCTAAATACACCCATTTTTTTATCCTTCGCCAACTTTAATGTAATGAAGAAATAAGAATTCAGAATGGAGAATGGTGGAACTCAGGCGGCGTTGGCCTTTTTTTAATAAAAGCTGTCGCAGACCAACCATTCTTAATTCTAAAATCTTCATTCTTAATTCTCCTCTAGTCCATCTGGCAGACGCTAATCGCCTCGCTAATGGTGGTTTCACCTTGTCTGACTCGTCTAAATCCGTTTTCGGCCAGCGTTTCCATGCCGCCCTTGACCGCCTGCTTGCGCAGGGTTATGTCGTCGGCCTCGTCGTGCACAAGTTCCCGGATGGACGGCGTCACTTCCAGGAATTCAAATATGGCGCGGCGGCCTTTTACGCCGAGATTGCGGCATTGGTTGCAGCCTTCGCCTCGGTAGTAGGTCCAGCTTCCCGCATCGGGGAAAATCGGTTTGACCCATTCCATCTCGCCATCGTCCGGTTTATACTCGGTCTTGCAATTCGGGCAGATTTTCCGCACCAGCCGCTGGGCAATGATCAGCCGCATGGTGGATGCGGTGAGGTAGGCCGGAATGCCGATATCGCGCATGCGGCTGAACGACGAGGTGGCATCGTTCGTGTGCAATGTGCTCAAAACAATGTGCCCGGTAAGCGAGGCGCGCATGGCGATTTCGGCGGTTTCCGCATCGCGGATTTCCCCGATCATCACCGCATCCGGATCCTGGCGCAGGATGTGGCGCAGGCACTCGGCAAAGTTTAGCCCAATCTTGGGGCGAACCGGCATCTGGTTGACGCCTTCGACCAGGTATTCCACCGGATCTTCCACCGTCTGGACATTCTTGGTCGTGCTTTTCAGCAGGTTCAAGGCGCTGTAGAGCGTGGTGGTCTTGCCGCTACCCGTCGGGCCGGTCAGCAAAATAACCCCGTTCGGCATGTTCAGGATTTCCTTGAACCGCTTTAGGTTTTTCCCTTCGAAACCAATATCCGCGAGGTCGAGCACAAGGCTCTCCTTGTCGAGGATACGCATTACGATTTTTTCGCCAAAGACCAGCGGCATGGAGGACACCCGCACATCCACCACGCGACCGGAAAACTTAAACTTGAAGCGGCCATCCAACGGAAGGCGCCGCTCGGCAATGTCCATTTCGGCCAGAATCTTGATGCGCGTTATAATCGCTGGAAAGAGGCTCTTGGGCGGAGGGGTTACCAGACGCAACGCCCCGTCCACGCGCAAGCGCACGGTGCAGCTGGTTTCGCCCGGCTCAAAGTGAATGTCGGAGGCCCCGTCGCGCACGGCTTCCATCAACAGTAGGTTGACGTAGCGCACAACGGGGGCATCGTTGGCATGGATCAAAAGTTGATCGACATCGCCCATATCGCCCTCGAACCCGCTTTCGCCTGCCTCGATATCCACGATATCCTGGAGGCTGGATTCTACATAGGCCTCTTCCTTGTAGCATTTTTCGATGATGGCGTTGATCCGCTCTTCGGTGCTGACAGCCTTGTGGATCTCGAAGCTGGTCAGCGAGCGGATGGTGTCGACCGCATCCATGTCGAGCGGGTTTTTCATCACGATCGTGATGGACACCCCGTCTTCCTTCTTGAGCGGGATGAGGCCATAGCGCCGTGCGACGGATTCGGGAATCAGATCGTATTCTTCGCGTTCGAGATGGAAATTCTCGTCCAGCTCAAGGTAGGGAATATTGAGCAGTTCCGAGAAGGTCAGCGCAATGTCTTCCGACGAGGCCAGCTTTTCATCAATCAGGATATCCGTCAGGATCTTCCCGGTCGCCTCCTGGATCTCCATCGCCTTTTCCAGCTCCTTGGAGCCAACCCGGCCGCTGCGGATCATCATTTCACTTAGTTGGTCGGTGATCATTTCTTCAAAACCCTTTTGGTGGGCGAGTTCGTAGTTCCGCCTTCAGGCGGCCAGTCCTGCAAGTGCCCAGAAACCGGCTAAAGCCGGAACTACAAACCTTTTCACTTACATCTCTTCAGATTCGACGGGTGCCGCTTCTTCGGCCGTTCCGGACGATCCGTTGACGAAGGTCACCATTTCTTCCTTTTCCGCATCGGGCGTTTCCGCGGGCACGTCTACGCCTTCCGTTTCGACCTCGGCGGGGGCCACAACATTCTCCACCTCGGCGATCTCTTCATCGGAAAGCTCGACGACCTCTTCCTCTTCAACATTCACGCCAATACGGGCTTCCCACTCGTCGTTGAGCTTCGCCGACTCGACGGCATATGCTTCGTTCTCAACGATGCTCGCCTTGACGAAGATCAGCAGTTCGATTTTTTGCTTGTTGGTGGTGGTGCGCTTGAACAAAACCCCGAGGAAGGGAATATCGCCCAGGAAAGGCACTTTATGGACGCTTTCGCGATCCCGTTCTTCCTGTAGGCCACCAATCACGGCGGAATCCCCGCTCTTCAGCAGAACCTGGGTTTGCGCTTCGCGCACCTTGAGGATCGGATAGCGCGTTAGCGCGCCGCCGCCGCCTTCCCCAGTCGACACCACACCGGACTCAAAGCCATCGATGGTACTGACCGCCGGTTTAACAATCATGTTGATGTATTCATCGTTGCTGACCTGCGGAATCACATTGAGCTGGATACCAACGTTTTCGTAATAGTCGAGACTGGTGGAGACGTTGCCGCCCGTCACCGTGCCGCCGGTCGAATCGGACTGAATGATCGGGAACTTGGTTCCAACCAGAATGGCTGCTTCCTGGTTGTCCAGTGTCAATATTTTTGGAGCGGACAGGATATTGGCATCGCCATCCTCTTCCAAGGCATGCAGCAGAATGTCAAAGTTTTCGCCGGCCACCCGGGAAAAGAGCAACTGTAGTCCGGAGTTGTAGTCGATGGCACTAGCAAGGTTATCCGACAACGAAGCGAAGGCGGCCGGTTCAACCAAGGACTCGTTCTGGGTAAATCCCCACTGGTTATCCACTCCAGTATTCGACGGCTCCACTCCGGGACGACTCAAAGGATCGTTCTGGCCAGTCGCAAAGTCTATTCCGAGATCCCGCAAGACACCGGTATCGATTTCAATAAACTTGGCTTCGATCAATACCTGACTTGGTTCCTGATCAAGTTCTTCCAGAATGGTTCCGATGGCCGTTAGGGAGGAAGGCACATCCGTGATAACGATGGTTTTGCTTTTTTCGATCGGTTCCGCTTTTTTCCGTTGCGCCGTGCCGATGTTCGAAACTGCACGACTTGAACTTCTACCGGAGGACGATCCGCCGCCGAATTCCCAGCCGGGGAGCCCTTTGTTGCTCATGATCGTGAATTTACCGCGACTGGTTAGCTGCGCTTCGCAAACTTCCTTGATGTCGTAGGCGTCGAGATATTTCAGTTTGAACACCTTGGAGGCGAGCGGTTCGATGCCTT
>DAOVNC010000397.1 GCA_030630445.1 Kiritimatiellales bacterium
CCTTTCGTCTAATGTCGATCCACCATTGCATGTCTGTGTACACTCCTTTGCCTCCCGGTTTCGAAACGGTTAGGCAACCACGTTGCCCGATCCGCCCGAAAATCGGGAAGCTTTAGTTGGAGTGATACACTTTTCGGCCGCCCCGCCGCCCGCCGCACTTTTCAACCGACGTTTACAGTTACTGGCCAATCGCCTTGGGCAACCTTGATCCCTTATGCTGTGTAGCGGTTTTTTCGCTTTGAATACCGGGTTTCTTCCGAGGAAAGGTTCTGAATGTTTATGCGTTTATGATATAAAACGACCATTATAATGGCAAAAACAGGGCTAAATATATCATATATCATATAAAAAAATAGATATTATGATTGTCGGAATGCCTGGAAATGTAGACGGCGCATCCTGTTTTTCTATATCGGGAAGGGGATCCTAATTCCGAGCAAATGCCTGGAGTGCCTGACCGGTCAGCCGATAGCCGACCCACTCGTCTTGCGGTTTGGCGCCGATGGATTGGTAGAACTTGATCGCGGGTTCATTCCAGTCGAGCACGCTCCATTCAAACCGGCCGCAGTGGTTGGACAGGGCAATGCCTGCCAGATGTTTCAGCAGCGCCTTGCCGGCTCCCAAGCCTCGGTGTTCCGGGGAAACATACAGATCCTCGAGATACAGGCCCCGTTTGCCGAGCCATGTCGAGTAGTTGAAAAAGTAGACGGCAAAACCAATGGGCTCGTTCTTGAATTCGCAAACCAGGGCGTGGGCGGAGGCGTCGTTGCCAAATAGAGAGGTTCGGATGTCGGCCTCCGTGGCCACGGCCTCATGCTCCGCCTTTTCGTACCGGGCCAGTTTCTTGATAAACCCAAGGATCAAGGCCGAGTCGTTCGCGGTGGCGTCTCGAATGGTGAGGGTCGGCATGGGACGGGCTATTGCCTGATCAGTTGGAGGAATTCGTTGCGGGTGGAGGGTTCGTTCCGGAAGCTGCCGAGCATGGCGGAGGTGACCATGCAGGAGTTTTGTTTTTCGACGCCGCGCATCATCATGCACAGGTGTTGGGCTTCGATCACGACGCCGACGCCTTCGGGGGCAAGGGTGTCCATGATGGAGTTGGCCACTTGGTTTGTGAGGCGCTCCTGGATTTGAAGGCGGCGGGCGAAGAGGTCGACGATGCGCGCGAGCTTGCTGACGCCGAGCACCTTGCCTTCGGGGATGTAGCCAATGTGGCATTTTCCAAAGAAGGGGAGCATGTGGTGTTCGCAGAGACTGTACAACTCGATATCCTTGACGATAACCATGTGGTTGTCTTCGACGGTGAAGATGGCATCGTTGATGACGTCCTCAAGTTTTTGACGGTAGCCCTGGGTCAGGAATTCCATGGCCTGGGCTGCGCGGTCGGGGGTGTCGCGCAGTCCTTCTCGGGTGGGGTCTTCGCCCATTTTTGAGAGCAGGTTTTTGTATAGATCGTTCATAAAATTCTCCGTTCAATTGGCGAGAAACTATGCTTTTCGGCGTAGGCGCGCAAGTACGATAACGCCTTCAATGACCATCCAGAGCTGGAGCAGGACGATGATGGCTCCGATAATGAGGAGGGTTCATTTGCCTTGGTCGTAGAAGCGGACGAGATTGGTTTTCATGGCCCAGCTCGTCATGGCGACCATGAAGACCAAGGGGATGCCGGTGTAGACGATGGGGCGGTTTTTGCGGGCGAGCCAGATGGTGATAACGAGTAGGGCCATGCTGGCCAGGAGCTGATTGACGGATCCGAAAAGCGGCCATAGCGAGAGCGCGCCCTTTCCGTCGCTCCCGCTGGAAAAGGCGAGGAGCAGCGCGGTGAAGACGGCGATGAAGGTGGCGGGATGTTTTTTTCCGAGGGAGGGGGCTTTGCAGCTGACGGCGATTTCGGAGATAATGTAGCGCTGGATGCGTGTGGCGGTGTCGAGCGTGGTGGCGGCGAAGGAGGCGACGAAGACTCCCATGAGGGTGATGACAACGTTGCGGGGTAGCCCGAGCTCGGCAACCATATTGCCTGCGCCGGTTACGAAGGCTTCGATCTTGGCGGCCAAGCTGGCCGCGGCACCCCAACTGGAATATTGCTGGTTGAAGGCATCGACGCCGGTGTAGATGATTCCCGCTTTTTCAAGGCCTAATCCAATGCCGGCTCCGCAGGCAATGATGACGATGACGGCGAGCAGCCCTTCGAGAAGCATGCCGCCGTAGCTAATGCCTTGGATGCTGCGTTCGTTGTCGCACTGTTTGGAGGAGGTGCCGGAGGAGACGAGGCTGTGGAAGCCGGAGATGGCTCCGCAGGCGACGGTGATGAAGAGCAGGGGAATGATGGGCGGGGCGCCGTCGGGATGCCAGTTGGTTGCGGGTGCCACCATGGGGGGATGGGCCACGAGTATGCCGAGGAGGAGCAACGCCATGGCGATGCAGAGCTGGAAGGCGTTGATGTAGTCGCGCGGTTGCAGGAGGACGGTGACGGGGAGGGTGGAGGCGACGTAGGCGTAGATCAGCAGCAGGATCACCCACGAGCCGACGGTGGAGAGGGGGCCTATCGCGGGGAGGGTGACGGGGGCGTAGGCGCCGAGGATGATGGTGGCATACATTAGCCCCGTTGCGATGAGGCCGAAGGCAATGTGCGACTTGCCTCTCTTGTAGACCATGAAGCCGAGCCAGATGGCAATGGGCAGTTGGAGCCAGACCGGAATGACGGAGGCGGGAAAAAGGCTGAAGACGGAGGCGATTACCACGCCGAAGATGGCGATCACAATCCATAGGGCGAAGAAGATGATCAGCATGAACAGGGTTTTGACGCGGGGATTGATGATGTCTCCGGCGAGGTCGCCGATGGAGCGGCCTTCGTTGCGCATGGAAATAAGCATGGCGCCAAAATCGTGCACCGCGCCCATGAAGATGGAACCTGCGAGAATCCAAACGAGGGCCGGAACCCAGCCCCAGATGATGGCGATTGCGGGGCCAACGATGGGGCCGGTGCCTGCGATGGAGGTGAAGTGATGGCCAAAGAGCACGAGCTTGTCGGTCGCGACAAAGTCAACGCCGTCGTGGTGGACCTCGCTCGGGCATTTGGCCTCTGGGTCGATCTTGAATATCCGTCGTGCCAAAAAGCGGCCATAGGAGCCTTTTGCAAAACCCCTCAAAAACCGCTTATTTAAAGATGAAATATGTTTAGCCAGAAAAGGAAAGATGCTACTATTCTTCAATCATAAAAACCACTAAACAAAGGAAGAATAGTGAGCAATCTCTCCAGCCTCAATA
>DAOVNC010000269.1 GCA_030630445.1 Kiritimatiellales bacterium
AAAAACGCCACCCTCCCGAAAAAGGAGATCGCGTTCACCTCCGCCCGAAGCTATGCCAACCGGCAGAAACAGCTCGAACGGATCATGACGGTCGAGATTCCCGAAAACTCCAAGGAGATCGAAGTGGCGCGCAGCCATGGCGACCTTCGCGAAAACGCCGAATTCAAGTATGCCAAGGAACGCCAAGGACTGCTCATGGCGCAGGGCGCGCAACTTGCGGAAGACCTGGAAAAGGTCAAGCCGACTGATTTTTCCGGCATTTCGCTGGACGAAGCGGCCAGGGGCATGGGCGTGGTGCTGGGCTATCCCGGCGGCGCAACGGAAACCTATTATCTCCTTGGCGCATGGGACCAGGACGAGGCGCTTTCGATTATTTCCAGCGAAACCCGCCTCGCCAAGGCGCTGATGGGCCATGTCGCGGGCGATACGGTGGAGATTCCCGGCGGCGAGTGCGAACTCCAGGCCATCCTGCCGCTATCCGGTGATGTCCAAGCGTGGATTAATGGATAGTTCCCGCAGTGGAATGCAACCATGAAGCGCTTTTCTGGAATCATATTAGGCGTCGCCACCCTGTTGGCCGGGTCGGCGCTTTCCGCCGAAGTGTTTCACGTCGATCGGGACTTCCAAGGCGAAAAGCCTGCGGGCGATTCCTGGTTTAGTGCATTTTCTTCCGTACAGGAAGCCATCGATGCCGCAACCGCCAAAGGAGGCGGGGAAATATGGGTTAAGGCCGGAGTCTACAAACCTTCCGGGGAAACGCGCGACGCAACCTTCCAACTCAAACCCGGCATCGAGCTGTACGGAGGGTTCCGCGGAAATGAAACCCTCCGGGCGCAGCGAAATCCCAGAGCCAACCGCACCGTCTTCAGCGGCGACATTGGCCGCATTGGTTCCTTCGCCGACAACTGCCATCATGTCGTAATCGGCGCGGTCGGAAGCCGCATTGATGGCTTTATTGTTTCCGCCGGAAATGCCGACGGCGAAAATGAACAAGGAGGAGGGGCACTCCTGCTTAGAAGCGATGCCAAGGATTTCACGGCAGCCAACTGCACATTCGAAAAAAACCATGCGGCAACCGGTGGCGCCATCCGCACCATGGCTGGCGGCACCACCCTGTCCAATTGCACCTTCTACGCCAACTCCGCCGATTTTGGAGGCGCCATCCACATTGGAAACGGTGCAGGAGTCCAAGCCATGGAGTGCCGGTTTTCATCGAACTTCGCGAAGGTATCCGGCGGTGCGGTCGCCATTGGCCCTGTCTCGAAGGTTGGGATTTCCCGTTCGTGGTTCCTGTTCAACCACACCGATGGCACCGGCGGCGCCATGGCCGGCACCACGCAACAAAAGAGAGGAATCGAGCTCTCCCTGGAGAAATGCGAGTTTATTGAAAACTCCGCGACCGAAAACGGGGGAGCCCTGTTTCACCGCGGCGCCTTCTTTCCGATACTATCTCGTTGCCGCTTCGCCAAAAACGTTTCCGTGCAGGGCGCGGGTGCCATAGCCAACCGGGATGGCGCAACCGTTGCCCTTGTGGAAGGGACCCTGACGCGCAACCGGAGCGCGGAAGGGTTTGCGGAAATCGACAGCGACACCGCTTCGAAAGTCGTTTCCGACGTATCGGCCTTCAATCGTGCAGAGAAACCGAAGCCCGCCACAAAACCCACGCCAAAGCGCACGCTTCCCGATATCTATATCCACGACGCATCCAACGCCAAGGTCAAGCTGCGAAACATTATTGCGAAAAACGACTATACCGTGCTTTCCACCGGCGATCTGACCGCCCCGGAATTCATTGTCTCGTACCGGATCATCGAGGCCGCCGCACGGGACTATTCAAAAAAGGGGGTCGACTTTTTCTATATCTATTGCTATCTGGCCCATCCCGAAAACCACGGATATGTCCAACCCATCACCCTCGAGGAACGAACCCGCCATATCATGGACGCCAAAAGACTGCTCCGCACCCGGATTCCATGGCTCTGCGACGGAATGGGCAACGAGGTCGCGAAAGCGCTGGGGCGAGAAAAAAACAACCTCTTCATCTTCAACAAGAAAGGGCTGGCGGAATATGCCGGAAACATGGTCGATGCGGATGCCTTCCGAAAAGCCTTGGCCGGATTGGCCGGCAAAGTTGAATCCCCCACCCCGCCAAGACTCTTTACGCCGCCCGACATTGCGCCGGTAGACCTGCTTGAAGCCCGGTTCACGGAACGCGTGGCGATCGATCCCTCGGAGGATAAATTCAAGGCCTTGCGGACCACCCCGGCCAAATCCCGCACCCCCTACTATGTCAAGGTGCGGGCCGAAGCGAGTGAAGAGCTGCTCGAAACCGGAAATGGTCGCATGTATCTCGGATTCCACATCGACCCCCTCTATCGGATGGAATGGAACAATCTCGGCAAAACCCTCAGCTACACCATCAAGGTGCCGCGCGGAAGCGCCATATCCCCTTCGCGCAACCAATCCGAAAAAATCGAAGAGGTCGCCATCGACTCCGAGCCACGCGAATTCCTGGTCAATGTCCGGAAATGGAATTCAGCGGATCCGGTTGCGGTCACAGTCAACTATTCCGTCCACTCAGCCCGTTCGAAGCGAACATTCGATATTTCCCAGCGATACATCCTTTACCTGAAAAGCGACCCGTTTGGCGGAACCGTGATCGGTCGGCAGGTCTCCGAGGAAGGGCGCTAGCCCGCCGGGGAATCGTCCAGCATCGGGGCGTCTTCCCCTCCCAGTTCGACCTTTTCGATCTTGGTGAAACGGCTGGTGATTTTCTTGGCGGATTTGTTGACGTCGATCACATCGCGGTTGGCCTGGTCGATGTGCGTGGCCAGCTTCTCCATGCGCTGCTGGAAGCGGTTGAAATCCTGCGAAAGCACCACGAGGTGATCCTGGATGATATGCACCTGCTGGCGTGTGGCGGAATCCTTCAGCACGGACCGGGCGGTCGTCAGAACGGCCATCATCGTGGTGGGCGAAGCCAACCAAACGCGCGCGCGCTGCGCCTCTTCCACGAGTTCGGGATAGTGCCCATGGATTTCGGCGAATACCGCTTCGGCCGGGATAAACATGACCGCCCCATCGGAGGTTTCGCCGGGAATGATGTATTTGGTGGAAATATCCTTGATGTGCTTTTTGATATCCTGCCGGAACTGCTGTTCCGCCGACTTCCGGTCGGCATCGCCAAGGGTCGTATCGGTCATGCGTTGATAGCTTTCCAGTGGGAACTTGGAATCGATGCAAAGGGTTCCCGTGGGCTCGGGCAGAAACAGGACGCAGTCGACGCGAACGCCGTTGTCGAAGGTGTGCTGCAGCGAATAGCTGTTTTCCGGCATCATGTTCGAAATCAGCGCATTCAGCTGCACCTCGCCGAACGCCCCGCGCGAGCGCTTGTCGGACAGCACCTCCTGCAGTGAAACCACATTGCCCGACAGCTCGGCGATTTTTTCCTGCGCCTTGTCGATCAGGGCCAGCCGCTTGAGCACATCGGCAAAAACCGAGGTGGTTTTCTCGAACCCCTTCTCCAGCCGCTCCTCCACCTTGCCGCTAATCTCGGCCAGTTGCTGTTTGTTGAGCTGGATGAGTTCCTTGACGCGCTCCCCGAGTTGCCGCGTATTCTTTTCGAGCGACTCGTCGACCTTCACGCGCACGCTCTCCACATCCCCGCGCAGATCCTTTTCCAGCCCCCGGAAGATTTCCTCCAACCGCTGGATGCGTTTGGCTTCTTGCTCCGTCTGCGTATTGAGGTTGCGGGTAAATTCGTCCAGACGGGTGTTCGTTTTCGTGGACCCGGAAAGCTGGAGCAACAGCACAACGAGTACAACGGCCAAAACAATGACAAGCAATACGGTAGTCAGCATCGAATCCTCCAACGGTTGAAAAGCAGTATGCCGAAATGTCCAACCCATGGAAATTTAATTCTCAACTGCGGCCTCATATGAAATCGATTTGATTCGTGTCTATTCGCGTGAATTCGTGGTTCCATTTTCCCATTTAGGCTGAAACTTCTCAGTATAAAGTAGAATGAGCGTCTCGCTCGTTCAGGCAAGCGGGACGCTTGCTCTACTTTCAAAATATGTGCCGTAAAATGTTACCTCCACCCACAAACAAAAATCCCCGCCGGAAAGGCGGGGATCGTGCTGTGGATCTATTCTCGGAATAGACTACATCGACAGCTTGCGGCGGATGAAGAGGAGTCCTCCACCAAAGAGTGCAACCATTCCGAGGGTGGCCGGCTCGGGGATCTGCTCAATGATCACGCCCGTAATCGCTCCGCGATCACCACCATTTCTGGCCAATACGTCAAGCGTAAGGGTTGAGCCACTGGTCTCTATGGTCCAGTAGTTTCCTGTCACGGAACCGGAGACGATCTGGGTCCAGAAGGATCCATTCGCGGTGTTGTTGTCGTCTATGCGCCCGTATCCCATCCCAATTGTGGTGGAGCCGTCACCATAAACCCACGTTCCGTTTACGTTGGCGTTCTGCACCCCTAGTGTGGCCTGGTCCGAAGCGACTAGGCCATAGACCCTGTACTCCGCGTAGGGAACGTTGGCTACGGTAATTCTGACTCCATACCCGCCTGTTGTGGCGGTATCGTCCAAATAGCCAACCGAGAGCTTATGCTGGTCGTCGCCCGTGCCGTCCCCCTGCCAGTAAGTGCCACCAGTGGTCCATGCGATATCCGCACCCGTATTTGCACCCGTATCGTCTATTAGGCTACCCATCGTTCCCGCTGCAAAATTCCCTGTATCTGGGGTTTCATTGCTATTCCAGTTGGAACTGTCGGTTGCCAAAGGCCCGATATTTTCGCCACCAGCAAAGATTTGATTGCTGGCATTCTCAACGAAGTTGACCGAGATGACGGAAGCACTCGCCGAACCAACGGCAAGAGCTGCAATCACAAGTGTCGCCGCTGTAATATTTCTTTTTCTCATTTTGTTTTCTCCTTTTCTTTTTAGGAGCCGTCGCGCTTGTTGCATCGTGCAACGCGCCGCTATTGCCCCATCTGTTAAAGCAAGTTAGGACCGCCTGGATATCAACCTATCCAGGCGGCTGTTTCAGAGGCTACCCCTCCTATTCCGAGATGACCCGGTAGAAGGTTTGATCTGGACCGATCGCGTTGGTGATGCTGATGGTTCCACCATTGC
>DAOVNC010000408.1 GCA_030630445.1 Kiritimatiellales bacterium
ATGGGGGTGGATGTGCCGGGCGAGGCGCTGAGCAACGTGATCATTACCCGCCTGCCCTTCGCGGTGCCCGACCACCCGCTAATCCAGGCGCGGTTCGAGTCGATCGAGGCGCACGGCGGCAACCCGTTCAAGGAATATTCTCTTCCCGAGGCGGTGCTGAAGTTCCGGCAAGGCGTGGGACGCCTGATCCGTAGCGGAAGCGATTACGGGACGGTGACGGTCCTCGACAGCCGCATCCGCAACCAGTGGTATGGGCGGCTGTTCCTCGAATCGCTGGACGAGTGCCCCGTGGAAGAAGTGGAAATTCCTGAGATTGAAACCTCATGAGCCACGCATAAAAAAAGCCCGGAGATCATCTCCGGGCCCGTACTCTCCTCCAATAGGTAGAACGATGGTGTTGTACGTATTTTATCCGCAAAACAGGACTTTAAGAATGAAAGTCTGAAAGACGGAAGGTTAGAGGCCCATGCAGGTTTTCCTAGCATAGAACCCCTCGGCATAGCCCGAGGGTGAGCAGGACTCCATGCCGCGGATGCGCATCAGGCCAAGGAACAGCTCTTCGCAAAACCAGTGCTTGTTCGCCTGGCTTCCAAAATATTCCATGAGTGCGGACACTTTGGCTTTTGCCGCCGTTTCCGGGAGCGGGATGAAGAAATTTGGAGAGCCCATGTCGCCATCATACTTTGGAATTTCATACTCCAGTATGAAGTGGTTACGAAAGGTGTTCCATGTCAGTTGATTGATAATGCGGTGGTCCTGATGCAGGTCATCGCGAAAATGGGTGAAAACGATGTCCGGCTCAAAGGTTGCCTTGATGTCCTCGAAGGTTTCCTTGATCGCCGACCATTCGTCCGGAAAGAAACCGTCCCTGTAGTCGCGCAAGTCGATGGTCTTTGACTGGATGGCATCCAACCAAAACCTGGCGCTTTTACCTGCCTCTTGCGCCCGGGAATGTTTGCCGCTGAAGACAACCCAGCGCACATCAAGCGGCCTTCCCGAAGCCACGAATTGCAGCAAGGACGCTCCGCAACCCATTTCGATATCATCGCTATGGGCTCCCAGACACAGTACCCGCAAAGGACGTTCTCCATCTGGTTTGGGAAGTAAATTCAACATGGCCAACCTTTCGTTTAAAAACCGTCGCTCTATTTGCCCATCCAGGGAGCTTCGCCTGTATCGTACAGGTCGTCCAGCATCTGCTTTTCCTTATAGGTATCCATACAACCCCAGAAGCCCGTGTATTTATGCGCCCTTAGCTTTGAGTCGGCAATCAACTTCTGGAACGGCTCGTTCACCAACTCCTCGCCCTCGCCAATGTAGTCGAAGATTTTCTGGCTCAGGACAAAATAACCTCCGTTGACCCAGAAGTCGGCGCTGGTCGTATCCTGGATCTTGGTGACCTTCCCCTCATCTGCGGCCACATCCACAACATGGAAACTGTGGTACGGTTTGATACATAGAAAAGAGGCCACGGCACCGCTCTCGTTGTGTGCTTCCACCAGATTGGGAAGCGGGCAATCGGTCAGTCCGTCGCTATAGTTTGCCAAGAAGACTTCTTCCCCCTCCAGATGCGGCTTCACCGCAACCAATCGTTCGGCAATATTTGCCGTTAAACCCGTATCGACAAAGGTGATGCGCCAGTCGTCAATGTCGCTATGGAGCAGCTTGATATCCTTGCCCCCGTTCTCGAAAACGAAATCATTGGACACGCTTTCATCATAGTTGAGGAAATAGTTCTTGATGACGTCGGCTTTGTAGCCGAGGCACAGAATGAAGTCCTTGTAGCCAAAGCGGGCATAATACTTCATGACATGCCACAAGACCGGCCGATAGCCGATGGGTACCATGGGCTTTGGAATTTGGTCTGAATAATCCCTCAGGCGGGTTCCCTGTCCCCCGCAAAACAATACTACTTTCATAACGCCATCCTCGTGGTTCAGTTTAAAATCAAGGTCAATCGATCACCGTTGTCGTGGGAATGGGAATCACGAACTTCCCTCCCCAATTCCGAATATGAGCCATTTTTTCCATAATCTCCTCCTTGATGTTCCAAGGAAGGATCAACAGATAATCGGGTCGCGCTTCATCGATTTTCCCGACCGGATAGATTGGAATATGGGTGCCCGGCAAAGCCTTGCTATGCTTGTATGGATTGCGATCCACCGTAAAATCAATAAAATCCGTCCGTATCCCGCAATAGTTCAGCAGCGTGTTGCCTTTCCCGGGGGCACCATACCCAACGATGGTTTTCCCCTCCCGCTTCGCCTCGATCAAAAAAGACAGAAGTTCCCGCTTCGATTCCTCAACCTGACGGCCGAACCGGGTGTAGGTTTCCATCTCGGCATAGCCGGCAGCCAACTCCTTTTCCTGCAGCCGGGTGGTTCGATCCGAAACCGGATGACTCCCGTCTCCATCATGGCAGGCAAAAATACGGAGGGATCCACCGTGGGTTGAAAGTTCTTCAACGTCGAACAACTTCAACCCGTGGCCCGCGAAGATTTTTTTGACGGAAAGGTATGAGAAATAGCAAAAGTGCTCATGGTAGATCGTGTCGTACTGATTCTGCTCCATCAGCGACATCAAGTGGGGGAATTCGATCGTCACCACGCCGGTCGGCTTCAACAGGATTCTGATTCCTGCAACGAAATCATTGAGTTCGGAAACTTGCGCAAGCACGTTTTTGCCAACGACCAAGTCCGCCTGTTTCCCCTTGGCGGCCATTTTCCGCGCGACAGCAGAGTTAAAGAACCTCACATGGGTGGGCACCCCGATTTTTTTTGCCGCTTTGGCAATGTTTTTCGCAGGCTCCACCCCCATGCAGGGAATCTTCTTTGCAACGAAGTTCCTCAGGAGGTAGCCATCGTTGCTCCCCAGTTCGACGACAAAGCTATCGACACCCAAGCCGAAGCGATCAACCACCATGTCCGCATAGTCGGAGGCATGCTTGAGCCAGGAATCCGAGAACGAAGAGAAGTAGGCGTATTCCGTGAAAATGTGCTCAGGATCGACATATTGATCGAGCTGCACGAGATAGCACTTGCTGCACACCTTGACGTTAAGCGGGTAAAACGGCTCCATCTCGTCCAACTGGCTATCGGAAAGAAAGCTCTCGCACAGAGGGGACATGCCCAAATCCACCAGCGAGTG
>DAOVNC010000230.1 GCA_030630445.1 Kiritimatiellales bacterium
CAATGCACCTGTATTTCGCCCTGCCGTATCTGGAGCGGAAAGGTCTCGGATTGTGCCTGCCCATTAACGCACCGTTTAAGAAATTGCGAGAAACGGCATTCATTACGCAGAAGGCCATCAACCCCACACTTGAAAAATTAAGCGGTGTGCTCTGCGAAGTCAAAATTGGTGTACCGATCAAAGGCGGCAAGAAAGCCACGGTAATCAGGCGCTACACGCTCAAGGAGCTAATGGCGGGCAAGGCATCAACGAGGATAATCGACCATACGCCCGAACTTTCGCGGACACTGGCTTCGGCAATGAAAAACCGAACCTTCGTTTACGGCGCGGATTTGGAATGCCAACCCTATTGGAACCCGACACGCACCGGACGCATTAGCGCAAGCCGTCCGCCCGTTCAAAGCGACCCAGCCAAACTACGGATTGAAAGCCTCAAGCGTGGATGTGCCACGGGCGAAGCTTTGATCCACTGCGACATTGAACGCGCCGAGCCGACTGTGATCGAGCACCTCCTCGGCTACACCTTTGAGAGCGACCCCTACGAGCTTGCTGTGAGCCTTCTGGGCGTCCCCAAGGGCGAAGCCAAGGGTAAGGTCAACATGCTTGCCTATTGCGAGTCTGCGGTGCCGGTGGTGAAGCATTGGCCGAACGAAGCACAAGAGGCATTCATTCCCTACGCCAAAGCCCTCGACGCACTCAAGGCCAAGCTGTGGGAGGAAACCAAACCCCAAGGCCGTACGCGGAGATTCGTTACCACGCTTGGCGGTTCAAAGGTCTACGCTGAAACGGGTGGCGACCACCACCGGGGAACCATTTTCAACTGGATGGTGCAAGGCACGATTGCCGACATTATCAACGAAGCTTCGTTGCAGGTCATCGAAGGCGAAGAGATTATTTCCGATTGGCGGTTCTGTTTTCCCGAACACGATGCGCTCTATGCCATCGGCAAAAAGAAGGACGTGCCGACCATCGCCAACACAATCAAGAAGGCAGCCAAAGAGCTTGGAATCACCTTGGAAGTGAAAACGGAGGTGTTTTAGATGTTCACTGTACCCCATTGGAACCAACGTACCCCCATCAACACCGCATTTTTCTGCACCAAATTTATTCCTTTCCGCTGTACCCCATGGATACCAGCAAAACACCCCTTTCACTGTTCCCCATTGGAACCCCTTATTACCAGTAGTATAGGGTCTACGGCATCCGCCCTAAAACGAAGGCTCGAAAGAAAGTCGTCAGTGCCGTCTCAAAAACAGAGCCGTTGCCATCGGATGAGCGCAAGCGGAGGTTTCAGACTTTACGAACGGATGGGACAAGATGAACAGCACCAACAAAAGGCGAGACCATGAATCGAACCCGAAAAAAAACCACGCTCACCATATCAACCATCAACGCCGAATTCATCCGCGACAGGATTCTAGCCGCCTATCCGGATTATTGCCAAGATAGATTCACGCGAGGATTGCATCTGGTCGTTGATCATGTGTTGAACCACCTCAACGGCGATATGCCGAAGATCCCTCCCAGAGAACGCGACGGCGAAACCCCGCTTGAAATGGTGGACGCGACCTTTATGCCCGGAACGATGGATGGCCTTGACTGCATCGTAGATTTTTGGAGAGGCACCAACGGCCAAACATCACGCTCCGCCGTCGTGGATCATTTCCTCGACGTGAGACGCGAAGCCCAAGATATTCGGGACGCGAAAGAATGAAGCCGTCCCTGGTCATAGATTCCCGCGAGCAGCGACCGCTTGAGTTTGCCAACCTCCAATCCGTGGGCGGCACCCTCTACTCTGGCGACATTTCGATTCTTGGCATGGAGCACCTTGTGAGCTGGGAACGGAAGGAATTGAACGACCTTGTTCAATCCGTCACCAGAGGGCGCGACCGCTTCGAGCGGGAATTGCACCGCCTGCGGGGCTACCACTTCCGCCGCGTTGTCATCGAGGGAACCGAAGACGCGATCATGAACCACCGCTATCGTTCCAAAGCTTCACCCAAGTCGATCCTTCACAGCGTCTATGCTCTTGAATGCCGCTTCAACATCCCCTTCATATGGGCAGGATCAAGGGAGAACGCTGCGCGGATTATTGAGCGACACGCCTACTGGCTGCACCGCGACGCAATGAAGCTGGCCGAGGCTATGACGAAACACGCTGAGGCGGTATGACAGCGCAACACACAAACTCCATTCACCGCGCCCTCGCGCCTTTAGGGGGTGTTCCATGCGCGTGCGTGCCGTGCCCTTGCAAATACGATATCAAACCCGACTTTAGGACGAAACGGAAAACCGACACCAGACACACAAAAAGAACCCATGCCACAAAAACGAGGCTTTAAGCGCGACACCTCCCACGGCGACCATAGACCCACCTCAACCCCCGAACGGCGAGCCACGGCCACAGGGCGAACCGTGAGATGTGAGAATCAACCAAGGATCATCTTGCACGCCGAAAGCCGACGGTTTAGATTCCGGCCACACGAAAGGGGTTGATATGAAGGGGAAAACAATCATCGCACTAATCGCGTTCACACTCGGTCTGCTGGCGGGACTGGCATACAGGCCGTATGAGGTAGTTGCGGAGCAGTATCGGACAAGAAGAGGATACGATGAGCATAGAATTGTCCGCGTGAACCGCTTCACGGGTGAAACATTCGAAGAAGGTGAACACGCTCCTTTGTTCGCGTGGCCCTTTTCCCGTCAAAATAAAGGGGAGTGAACAGTCGATTACTAAGGCGCGAGAATTGACCAAGGATCGCTTGCACCGCGACAACCAGCGGTTTAGTTTCTGGCAACACAAGGGGGTTCTTATGAAGGGGAAAATTATCGTTGCGCTAATCGCGTTCGTGCTCACCCTTCCGCTGGCAGGATGCGACTCGCGGACTAACAGCCGAACGACGGAAATCCAGATGCGCCAAGTTGAATCGTCTGCAATTTCTGCCATTGGTTATTCATCTAAAACGCATGAATTAAAAATACGCTTCGTTCAAGGGAACGAGTATGTCTACTCCGACGTGCCCCGATCTATCCATCGGGATTTTATGGCCGCGTCATCGAAAGGCCGGTTTTTCAACCAGAACATTCGCGGGAAATACCATTCGCGGCGGCTACCATAACGCCTCTTTATTCCATGCTCGGTGCGGGTCATAATACTCCCGAAAAATCAAGGAAGCCTGCAAAGGGAATCCAACGCTTTGCGAGTTCTTTTTAAAATGGCTAAAATGACGCATAGCCTCTAAAAATAGCTTGGACTTATGAATCCGCTTTCCCAAGCATTCTCAGTTCGCTTTGAACTTCCCTTAGCTCTTCTTCTGTCGTTTCTATGAGTCTCTTAGGTACTTCCCGAAACCGTTTATTGATGCGCCTCGCTGAGTCCAATAATTCTTCGTCAAAAAATGCAACCACTTCTTCGCATAGAAGACCAAGATCGTTTTTATCTGATAAAATCAGCTTCGCCGATTCAAAACGAACTTCACGAATTGGTATCGGCTTATCTTCGCCAGTGTCCACATAGTGGAAAACAACTTTATTGAAAATAAACGACACCGCGATGATATTACCGGAACTCACAGCGATAATTTCAACAATGTAAGTTCCGTAATCTTCCCCCGCATTAACCAGCTCAACATCTCCCAGCTTTCTAAGTTCCCTTTTTATAAAACTCAAAATTCGGTCGTTGAGAATGTCGTCATCCGATTTCGAGAGATGCACCCACACTTTGATACTCTCAAATTTTTTTATCCAATTCTTGTTACTACGGATCCTTTCCTTTGTCTGGCGCTCCAGCTCAAGCAATCGTTCTTTTTCGCTACCAAGAGGCGTATTTGTTTGCTGCTCAGCGGCAAGGCCAAGACATAGAGATAACACTAAAACCGAAACCACTAACTTCTTCATTATTACTCCCCTCGGTGAAACGACAATCTAATGATCTCTCGAAATCATTGAAAGCAAAAAGCCTATCATCGGCAGGACTTCCGTCTCATGTTTCAAACCTGACAGCCAATCCGTATTTCTCCACAGCGTCGCCGTAGGCCTCTTCGGCTCGCTCGAATGGGGCTGGAAAAAATCTCCGAGGAGCGGGGTTATCCACGAAACTCATGCTGATCGTCGTGCCACCGGGCGTAATGGAATCCGCAAAGACTCCCGCAGTTAATCCGAGTGTGAATAGAACACAGGCCAACGCCTTGTTTTTATTCATGTCTTGTCCTCCCTCTTCGCTTGGTTGGCGAAACTATAGGCGAATCAACAGACAATTTGAAGGCCTTTTGTGTGCCGCACTCGTTTCAGATACGCGGTGCGAGATGGGGGATATATGTATGGCGGATCTGCGCCGGGGGGTGGGGGCTGCCCTTGTAAAAGAAAATGTTTGCCCTTTGTTTGCCGATGTCCTCCTCTACTTTCACAAATCATCAGGAACCATCAAAACCATCGAGAAAAGGAGATATGTTCGTTTCGATCAATAAAACAGGGCTTATCGGCAAAGATAAACCCTAGTAAAGTGGAGCGGGAGACGGGATTCGAACCCGCCACGTCCAGCTTGGGAAGCTGGCATTCTACCACTGAATTACTCCCGCTCTGGCTGGAACGTCCTTTATAGCGATTCGTGCGTGTTCGTTCAACTTTCTCTTTTCTAAAACCGCGATCCGTGTACCCTTCCCGTCATGGATACCCCCTTTCAACTTGTTGCTGATTTTGAGCCGACGGGCGACCAGCCCGATGCGATCGATGCGCTATGCGCCGGACTCGACGCCGAAAAAAAATTCCAGACATTGGAAGGGGTAACAGGATCCGGCAAGACGTTTACGATTGCCAATGTGATCGCGCGGCAGGGCCGCCCCACCCTCGTGCTCTCGCACAACAAGACGCTGGCGGCCCAGCTCTATGCCGAACTGAAGGCGTTCTTCCCGCACAATGCGGTGGAATACTTTGTCTCCTACTACGACTACTACCAGCCCGAGGCCTACATTCCGCAGACCGACACCTTCATCGAAAAGGATTCCGCGATCAACGACGAGATTGAGCGGCTGCGCCTCGCCGCTACCGACGCCCTGCTCAACCGCCGCGACGTAATCATCGTGGCCTCCGTCTCCTGCATCTATGGATTGGGCTCGCCGGAGGACTATAAAAAAATGGTCGTCAGCGCAACGGTCGGCGAAAATATCGACCGCGACGCGATATTGAAAAAGCTCGTCGAGATCCAGTATGAGCGAAACGACTACGAACCCGGCCCAGGCAAGTTCCGCGTCCGCGGCGACACGCTCGATATCTTCCCCTCCTACGCCAAGGACTATGGCATCCGCCTTGAATTCTGGGGCAACGAAATTGACGCGATCAAAAAGATTGACCCACTGACGGGCGACACGCTCGAAACCCACGACCACATCATGGTTTCCCCCGCCAAACACTTTGTGATGCCGCAAACCAAGATCGATGCCGCGCTCGTCGCCATCCGCCAAGAGATGGAGCAGCGGGTGGCGGAGTTCGAGCGGCAAAACCGGCTGATCGAGGCGCAACGCATAAAAATGCGCACGGAATACGATCTGGAAATGATGAAGGAGATCGGCTTTTGCGGCGGCATCGAAAACTATTCCCGCCACCTCGCAGGCCGCAATGCCGGGGAGCGACCGGAATGCCTGCTCGACTATTTTTCCGACCGCTTTCTAACCATAATCGACGAGTCGCACGTCACCCTGCCCCAGGTTCGCGGCATGTACAATGGCGACCAGGCGCGCAAGGGAACCCTCGTCGAGCACGGCTTCCGCCTGCCCTCGGCCCTCGACAACCGACCCATGAATTTCGACGAGTTTACCGCCGTCACCCACGAACCCATTTTCCTTTCCGCAACGCCCGCCGTCTACGAGCAGGAAAACGCAGGAACACCGATCGAACAGATTATCCGCCCGACGGGCATCGTCGATCCCCCCATAGAGCTGCGCCCGCTCAAGAACCAGATCGACGATCTGATGGAGGAGATCCGTATCCGCGCCGAACGCGGCGAGCGCACACTGGTGACGACACTCACCAAGCGTACGGCGGAAGATTTGACCGAATATCTCGAGAAGACCGGACTGAAGGTGCAATACCTGCACTCCGACATCGGCGCGCTCGAACGCGTCGACATCCTGCGCGAACTACGTAGCGGAAAATTCGACTGCCTGATCGGCATCAACC
>DAOVNC010000329.1 GCA_030630445.1 Kiritimatiellales bacterium
CATTCTGGCCGACGAAATCAACCGCGCCCCCGCCAAGGTGCAGAGCGCGTTGCTCGAAGCCATGCAGGAAAGGCAGGTCACCATCGGCGACGAAACATTTAAGCTGCCCGCGCCCTTCCTTGTGATGGCCACCGAAAACCCGATCGAACAGGAAGGCACCTATCCCCTGCCCGAGGCGCAGGTCGACCGTTTCATGCTTAAGCTCAAAGTCGGCTACCCGATGATCGAAGAGGAGCGCCGCATCCTCGACCGCATGGCGCACTCCAACACCGAGATTCCCATCAACGCCGTCCTGCACCCCGACGAAATTATCAAGGCGCGCGAGATTATCGATGAAATCTACCTCGACGAAAAGATCAAGGACTACATCCTCAGCATCGTCTTCGCCACCCGCGAGCCGAAGAAGTACAACCTCGATATCGGCGACTACCTGCGCTACGGCGCCTCCCCGCGCGCAACGATCTATTTGACCATGGGCGCCCGCGCCCACGCCTTCATGCAGGGTCGCGGATACGTCACCCCGCAAGACGTCAAATCCATCGCGCAAGACGTCCTCCGCCACCGCATCATCATCTCCTACGAGGCCGAAGCCGAAGAGCTGACGAGTGAAGATTTGATCGAAAAAATCCTCGCCGAAATCCCTGTTCCGTAGAAATTTGCCGCGAAAGAACACAAGGAACTCAAAGATTCCCTGCCACAGATTTTGTGTTCTCTGCGTTCTTTTGCGGCTAAACAAAATGAATACACTCGACCATAAAGAACTCCTGAAAAAAGTCAGGAGAATCCAAATTTCGACGAAGCACGCCGTGAACGACGTCTTTGCGGGGCAGTACCACTCCACCTTCAAGGGGCGCGGAATGGAGTTCGACGAGGTGCGCGAATATGTGCCTGGCGACGACATCCGCTCCATCGACTGGAACGTCACCGCCCGTACCGGCTCGCCGCACATCAAGAAGTTTGTCGAAGAGCGCGAGATGACCGTGATGCTCGTCGTCGATATCAGCGCATCGCATCTCTTCGGCAGCGGAGCGCAGATGAAGCGCGACCTCGCCGCGGAAGTCGCCGCCGTGCTGGCCTTCTCCGCCATCCGCAACAACGACCGCATCGGACTGATCCTCTTCGCGGAAGAGGTCGAAAAATATATCCCCCCGAAAAAGGGGACCCGCCATGTGCTGCGCCTCGTTCGCGAAATGCTCTCGCACCAACCCCATGGCAAGGGCACCAACGCCGCCCCTGCGCTGGACTATCTCAACCACGTCAGCACCCGCAGGAACGTCACCTTCCTCATCAGCGACTTCATGTTTAGCGATGAATATGAACCGCTGCTAAAAATCACCGCCCGCCGCCACGACCTCATCAGCGTGGTGATCGGCGACAAACGCGAGATCGCCTGGCCGGACATCGGCGTGGTAAACTGGCGCGACGCGGAAACCGGCGAGCAGGTCCTTGTCGACACCTCCAGCCGCAAGGTGCGCGAGCAGCTCGGCCTGGAACAGACCCGCCGCGCCGAGGCCGTCGACGAAATGCACCGCAAGGCCGGGATCGACACCATCCGCCTCTTCGCCGGCGAACCCTACGACAAGCAATTCATCAAATTCTTCCGCCAACGCGCCAGCAGGAGATAATGTTAATGAAACCGCAAAGGCGCAAAGACGCAAAGATCGCAGACGGAGCAGGATGCTTCGTTGGCTTGCTGCTTGCAACGTTGCTTCTGCTTTTCACAGGTTGTAGGCAGGAAGAAACGAAAACCATCCCAACGGATCGGTTGACGGTGGAGTATTCCATCGACCGGGAAACGATCCGTGTGGGCGATCCGGTCGAGCTGGTGGTGACGGCGTATTTCCCGACCAATGGAATCCTGGAACTTCCAGAGATCGGGCGGAGGAAGGATATTGTGCTGCTTAACCGCGACTGGGAAAACACGCCGCGCGAAGACGGGCTGATCCAATCCGAAACCCGCTTTTCCCTCACCTCCTTCCGCCTTGGCGAGCACATCGTCTCGACCAATACCATCTCATGCCGGATCGGCGACCACACCTTCACCACCAACTTCCCAGAAATCGTCCTGCATGTTGAATCAACGTTAACCGGCAGCGCATCGACCGAGATCGCCGACATCAAACCCATGCACCAGCTACCCGGCCGCATTCCGCGCTGGATCTGGATTGTGCTGGGCACCGCCGCAACGGCGTTCCTGGTTGGAATGGTTTCTTCCAAACTCTGGAAGCACCGGGAAACGATCATCCCCAGCGCGCCGCCGATCCTTCCGCATATACTCGCTTTCCAAGCCTTGGAACACCTGAAGAACAAGGGGTTGCTGGAAAAGGACGCGTGCAACCCATTCTATACCGAGCTCTCGCTGATCCTGCGGATCTACCTCGATGGCCGCTTCCATCTCAACGCGCCCGACGAAACCACCGAGGAAATCGTCGAGGCGATGAGCACGTCGCCCGAGCTCAACGGCACGCAGCGCAACATTCTGCAGAATTTCATGCGCCAGGCCGACATGGTCAAGTTCGCCAAAGGCCACCCCGACCGCATCACCATGGAAGCCGCCTTCGACACCACGAAGCAATTCGTTGAACAGACTCAACAAATGCAAGATTTAGCCGCAAAAGAGCGCAAAGAACCCAAAGGGGAGAGCAGATAATGGATGCCAACATTAAACAACTATGTGATCAGGTTCGTGAAACCGCCTATGCCATCCACAAGTATCATGGAACCGGCCATCTTGAAAAAGTATACGAGAACGCCCTTGTCCACCGGCTTAGGAAGGCCGGCCTGATTGTAAAACAACAACATCCCCTGAAGGTCTATGACGAGGACGGAACCGAAATCGGCGACTATTACGCCGATCTCATAGTCGAAGATATTCTGGTTGTTGAACTCAAGGCCTGCAAAACCTTCGCCGAAGAACACAAGGCGCAGATTATCGGTTATCTTCGCTCCGCCAACATCGAACATGGCCTTCTCATCAACTTCGGTTCCTACAAATTCCAGATCCAGAAATTCGTGCTCGCAAGAACCAACCGCTCGACCACTACACTCAAGACACTATCCTTTCTGTTTTCTTTTGCGTCCTTTGCGCTCTTTCGCGGCCAATAAAAAATGAGATTTACTTCCCCCATCCTATTGCTGTTGCTTTTGCTGATCCCGCTCCTGATGTGGCTGCGGTATTTCGTGCTGCGCAAGTCGTCGATGCAGTTTAGCAGTGGCAAGGTGCTGAACGATCTGCCAAAAAACTGGCGGGTTCGGATGCAACCGCTCATACCCATGCTCTATGCGCTCGGCCTGATCTGCCTCGTCGTTGCCCTCGCCCGCCCGCAACGCGGCCTTCAGGAAAGCCTGATTCGCATCGAAGCCGTCGATATTATCCTGCTCGTCGACCTGTCGGGATCGATGGACACACAGGATTTCGTTAAGCTCAACCGCCGCATGAGCCGCCTGGAAGCATCGAAGGATGTGATTGAACGCTTTCTTGAGAAGAGGCCGGACGACCGTATTGGAATGGTTGGCTTCGCCACCCTGCCCTACGCGGTTGCGCCGCTCACGCTCGACCATGGCTGGCTAGTGCAGCGCATGGAAGGTCTCCACACCGGTATGCTCGACGGCAGCCGCACGGCCATTGGCGACGGCATTGCCTCGGCCGTTAACCGCCTGCGCGAAAGCGAAGCCACGAGCAAGTTGATCATTCTGCTGACGGATGGGTCGAACAACTTTGGAACGCTCTCGCCGGAAAACGCGGCGCGCGCGGCCGAAGCGCTGGACATCAAGATCTATACCATCGGCGCAGGCGGCGCACGCACCGGCTTCTTTATGCAGCGGCAGGAAATCGATGAAGAGACCCTGAAGAAGGTGGCGAATGCCAGCGGCGGAAAGTTTTATCGTGCACGCGATCTCGAAACATTGGAAGCGGTCTACGCAGAGATCGACCAGCTGGAGAAAACAGAAATCGAGGTTGAGCAGTTCACCCGCTTTGAGGAAACTTCAAAGGGCTGGATTATTGCGGGGGTTTTGTTGCTGATGCTGGAGCAGGTTTTGGGATTAACGAAGTTGGGGAGGCTACCTTAATTACTGCGTACTACGTATTACGTATCCCGGTGCGGCTGACGAAGCATCAATACGCAATACGCAATA
>DAOVNC010000345.1 GCA_030630445.1 Kiritimatiellales bacterium
AGGTTGGTGCAGGCTTGGAACGCATAGTCATCAATGCTGGTGACTCCGTTGCCGATCGTGGCGCTCGTCAGGCCGGTGCAGTCGGAAAAAGCGCTCTGCCCGATAGTGGTGACGCTGTCGGGAACTTCAATGCTCGTCAGGCTGGTGCAGGCTTGGAACGCATAGCTCCCGATGGACGTGACGCTGCTACCGACCAGGACGTTGGTCAGGCCACTGCAGGAATAGAACGCAGAGTCCCCAATGGTGATGACGCTGTCGGGGATCGTGATACTCGTCAGACTGCTGCCGGAGAATGCCCCGCCCTCGATAGTGGTGACACCGTTGCCGAGAGTGACGTTCGTCAGGTTGGTGCAGGATTCGAACACATCGCTTCCGATGGTGGTGACACCATTGCCGATCGTGACGGTCGTCAGGCTAGTGCAGGAATAGAATGCAGAGGATCCGATGGCGGTGACGCTGTCGGGAATTTCAATGCTCGTCAGACCGCTGCATAAAGAGAATGCGGATTCCCCGATGGAGGTGACGTTGCTACCGACCAGGACGCTGGTCAGGTTGGTGCAGGCTTGGAACGCATAGTCATCAATGCTGGTGACTCCGTTGCCGATCGTGGCGCTCGTCAGGCCGGTGCAGTCGGAAAAAGCGCTCTGCCCGATAGTGGTGACGCTGTCCGGGATCGTAATGCTCGTCAGGCTGGTGCATAAAGAGAATGCAGATTCCCCGATGCTGGCGACCCCGCTACCGATCGTGACGCTCGTCAGATTGGTGCAGGCCTGGAACGCATAGCTCCCGATGGACGTGACGTTGCTACCGACCATGACGTTGGTCAGGCCACTGCAGGAATAGAATGCAAAGTCCCCAATGGTGATGACGCTATCGGGAATTTCAATGCTCGTCAGGCCGCTGCAGGCATTGAACGCAGTGTTCCCGATGGACGTGACAGATTTGTCCTCAATGATGGATGGAATGACCACTGCTCCCCCAGCACCGGTGTAGTCAATTATGGTGACTGTATTCGTATCAGGGGAATTTATTTCGTAGGTAAAATCACCAAACTGGTCCGCTGATGCAGTTGATACGACGACAACGACCGTCAACAGCATTGCTCCCTGTGTGTGTTTCATTTCATACCCTTTCAGTTTCCATCTACCGACGAATGATTTTTCTCAGGAAAAGGGTACACCAAAAATACCTAGAAATCAATAAGGCTTTCCGTTTCCCCGTATTCAGACGCTGTATAGACAGAAAAAGCCCATCCTGAAATGGAGATGTCTGCTTGCTGCTAGACTGTATAGAACCGCTGCACGAAGTAGATGCTGGCTGTGTCCATGAAAACTTGTAACCCTAACTTGTAACCCTATGACGAAATTTGGGCATATTCGGGATGATTGGGGATGAAGTAAAGTTTGGTGTTAGTTGTTTGTGGTTAGTGGTTTGAGTGCTGTAGATGACTCGGGATGATTTGGGTAAAAACGCCTTGTTCGTATTAGGAATCCGGTGCTCTGTCCAGCTGAGCTACCGGGGCGTTGTTGAAACGGTTGGGCAGGATTAATAATCGAGCCCGGAATTGCAATCCCGAACTGCCCCCAACCTACCCCATCTCCGCGCCGCATTGCTTGCAATAGGCCGCGTCGGCGTCGTGCTGGGCGTGGCCGCAGGAGGTGCAGGTCCGCGCGTTCTTGCGTCGCTCGGAATCGATAATAAGATCGGCGGTAATGATGCCGGTGGGCACGGCGATGATGCTGTAGCCCATAATCATGATGAAGGCGGCCAACGCCTGGCCCACGGGAGTATGCGGGGAAATATCGCCATACCCCACGGTCGTGAGCGTGACGATCGCCCAGTAGACCGACTTTGGAATGCTGGTAAATCCATTCGCCTCGCCCTCTATCACATACATCAGCGAACCGAGGATCACGACAATGGTTAAAACCGCCACCACGAAGATGCCGATCTTGCGGCGACTGGCAACCAGTGCGTTCTGAAGCAGGTCGGCTTCGCCGACATACTGCGCCATTTTGAGCACGCGGAAGATGCGCAGCATCCGCAAGATTTTGATGACATCGAGGAAGCGCGTGCCGGGAATGAAGGGGCTGAGATAGAACGGTAGCACGGCCAATAGATCGACCACGCCAAAAAAACTGCGGGCATAGCGGATCGGTTTGGGGGCGCAATACAAACGCAACCCATACTCAATCGTGAAAAGCACGGTGAACAAGATATTCAGCGGGATCGACCACGCCCCGTGGGTGGTGCGAATGGAGTCGACGCTATTGAGCATGGTCAGACCAACGCTCATCATGATGGCAACGAACAACAAGACATCGAACCGTTTACCCGCAGGCGTGTCCGCTTCGAAAATAATGGTGTAGAGCTGTTCTTTCAAATTGTTCTTTTGCATTCTCGCTTCCTGATAATAGGCAAAACACAGGGTTGCACCATTTTTGATTTTCGATTCCCGATTGCTGATTTATGGAACTCCCGAATAGATAATTTGCGAATGCAAATAGCGACGAAGGAGCGGTTCAACGGCGTTGGCCTTTCCAAAATGAAGGCTGCCGCAGACCCGCAAATCGGAAATCGGCATTCAAAAATCAACGATCTCTTCCTCATGGTATTTGCATCCGTCCGGGGTGGTTTCCAAATGATAGACCGGATAGCCCAGTTCCTTCAACTCCGCATGGCCGATTCCGATGGCGCAGTCGCCCAGTCCCGAACCGGAAATCTTAGCGCCGCAGATTTCGGGATGGTTCTGCAACGCCGTGACGATCTCTTCGAGTTCCGGGGTGTTCACTCCCATCTCGTCCATCAGCTGCTGGTTGCGGTCGAGCACAAAACCAAACAATATCCGATCATCCTCTTCCAGCGCCACGAGCGCCTCCCGCACCCCCATATCGATCTCGGAATAAATCCGGTCGTACTTGACTGGATTATCCTTGCGCAAGGCCTCCACCTTTTGGATCACCTCGACGGTCGGGGTTTTGTAGCCGCAATAGACCGCGGTCAGTGGAAGGGTGATTTTCAGAGGTTGGAATTCCGGGGCGGTGCCGTAGCCCACGATGCCGCCGAATACGCTGGCGGCCAGATCGGCACCCGAACCCCGGCCCTGCACGGCATGGACGGTTTCAAGGGCTTGGGAAAAGAGTTCTTTGTGCCCTAGTGCTTTGTTCTTGGTCCATTGCATGAGCGCGGCATGCGTGGCAACGGTTACTGCGGCGGATGAACCAAAACCGATGTCGGCCGAAAATTCGGAATCGATCTTTAGCTCAAAGCCGGAGGGTATCCGGTCGCGATGCTGCTTGATGGCCTGCAAGACGAAGCGGAAAGAGGGATGGTCGGCCAGATCGCCAAGCGGGCTGCGGTAGTCCCCCAGGGCGGAAACAATATTCACAGACCACTCCGCAACCGGCGAAAGCCGGACGGTAATCCGCCGGTTGATTGCACAGACGAGCGCATGTTTTCCCTGGAGCACGGCGTGCTCGCCAAGCAGCATCAGGCTGCCCGGCGCGGAGGTAGTGATGGTGGCGGCTGTGGCCATGGGTTAGACAATACGGGTGCCGAGTGGATCGCCGCGAACGGGCGATACGGTGTAGCCATATTTTTCGCAGAGCGCGGTTGGTGCGGCGTCGGCAAACACGAGCACCACGCCGCCGTTGTCGCCCGTCACGGAACCGGCACCGCAAATCTTGGCGGAACCGCCAAGGCTTTCGATGTCGGAAATGAATTGCCGCACCCGTTCCGGCACTACGCCGATGGCGGTGAGCAGACGGTTGTTTTCGCGAACGATCCAGTGCAGTTTGGGTTGGTCGTTGGCGCGAATCGCCTCCTCGAAGACTTCCGTAACCGCTTCGAACTCGCTCCAGATTTCGCTATTGCTAAAACGACGCTCCACTTCCATGACGCTTTCGCCGGTGGTG